>JAHDGT010000394.1 GCA_020631675.1 Bacteroidota bacterium | reverse complement strand
CCGCCAAACAGGGCGCATTCAGTGGCTTCATTACCACTGCAATCCCTTGCGTGTCGGAATTGATTTTAAATGGGGCAACAGATCAAAAACGCAATACTTTACTGTTCGCTATCACCCGGTCCCCCTCCTTCAAAACAACGATAAACATTCCCCCTCCCAGGTTTCTGCTTGAAAAATGATAGGAAGATCGTCCGTTCACCAATGCTTTCTTCGCGGTAGTACGACCGTACTGATCCACGACCTCCAGATACATTCCTGCTCGCCATTCCGCCTCGCCGAGATCAAGCGCTACAACAAGATCCTCACCCGCTTGTAATGGGCTGTTCAATACTTTGATCAGTGCGAACTCTTCCGTTTTTAATTCTTGTACACTAGTGCCCATCACCAGACTGTCGCAATCCGCTGGCCAGCAGGTATTGCCTTGCATGTCCACTTTGATCGCTATGCCTTTCTGGGGCGGGGGCCAGGATTGGAAACCTCCTATGATCATACCCCCGTCAGGCGTGAAGTTTATGTCCCGTAAATAAACATTGCCTTCCTCATCCACTGGCAGATTTTTCACCCATTCCAACTTGCCCTCTTCCACATTAACACAGATCAGCTTATTGCCGTGCTGTAATCCGGGACTTTCATAATGCATCACGGTATATAGTTTCCCATTGGCGACCAAAGGGTAAGTGTTCGAGCCGATCATATCCTCCTCATCATAGAAGGTTTTTTGCCAGACCAACTCCCCTTCCCAATCCAAACGGAACAGCGTCTGGTCATAGTTTCCTGTTTCAGCATTATATAAAGCTCCTAGTACCAAATACTCCAAAGGCTTGCCCTCCAGAAACTCTTCATAGGTGGTCGGCACCACCAGGGCATAAGAATCCACATCATAATTGCTGATCGTATGTTCCCATTCCATTTCACCTTCCTCATCCAGCTTAACGATGTGCATATCGTAATAATCATCCCCTTCTGTTGATATCCAGCCACTGATCACGTAGCCATCATCCCACCAGACCTCCCGAACACAATGCGCCACGCCCCAGCTATCGTCATAGACATTCTCCCAGAGTAATTCTCCTTCCGAATCGGTCTTGATCACATACATACCTCCTGGCATTCCTTCTTCTTGTTGTGCCCCAGATATAATAAATCCATTATCTGATGTCTCTTCCACATAAAGTCCAACATCTATATAGGGTGAACCAAAACTCTTTTCCCATACGAACTGCCCTTCTGATGAGATCTTACTTAAGTAGATATTCATGCCTTCCCCCTCCCAGTCATATTCCTTTGACCTGACCAGTATGATCGAACCATCAGAGGCGATGGTCACTTGATTACCAGTTACCACACCATTAAAATCCTCACCTGACTCTTCAATATCCAACACATTCAGCCACATCGTATTCCCCCATTCGTCCAAACGGCGCACATACAAATGTCCCATATAGGTGCTATAAGTACCTACAGCGATATACCCATCCTCATAAGGCTTAATGATCGGTGCGAACATATTCATCGTATCGGCCCAATAGCTCTTATTGAAATAGATGAAGTCGCCTTCTTGGGCTTGGGCGGACCGTGGAGAGAAATAGAATTGTAGTATCAGAAAAAAAAGGATGTTGTGTATCAGGTATTTCATGGATTTGGGATTTTGAAGGAAAGTCCGATAAGCGATTTCACCGCTTATCGGACTAAAAATAAAAAACAGAAGATTTATTTAACTACAACCAACTTTTGTGTTGATCTGCCAAGGCGAACATAATAAATGCCTATTCCTAAATCTTCAACAGATAGGTCAAAAGATCGCTGTGCTACAGTTGCCAGGTATTTTACTTGTTTGCCTTGTGCATCATAGATGAATAAAGGAGAACCTATGTCATTGCCACTCAAAAGACGTACACGTGTCTCTTGTGCTGTTACATTAGGTGATAGTGTAAATAAGGGTGATTGACTAGTTTCGGCTAAAGCTTGGTCTATTGGCATAGACTTTCTACTATAGGTACTTTCCTCTTTCATCGCTCTTAAAGACTCACCTAAGGTATGGAGTGAAGAAGTGCTATTGCCTGTTGTCTTCTCCAATTCATTTTGGTATAGATCCATTTTTCCTGTACCCCCTCCATTCTGAATGGATTGAATCAGAGCTGAGTGCAAACTCTTAAATTCGATATTTTCAGGCGTATCATCTGAAATTCTATTCAGTACTACTGTCGCTGAATCCAATGCTAAACGATCTATATAAGAGGCAGTATTCAGTTTTAGAGACCAGTCCGAGTCCACACAATCCAATAGGTTGATCAAAGTGCTTCTGTCGCCTGTACGAAGTAAGTCACGAGCATCTCGGTGAATGTCCCCACCACAATCACTACCGTGTTCATAAGGAGGGTCATTGTCAGGATAAGTAATAGAGCAACTTCTGGTATTATCTGATAATCCGATGCCACAATCATCCAAAAACAAATCACTTGTACCCGCATCACAATAGGCCAGATCGGGAGCAGAAACCGCATCGTGATTGAGAATGACATCATTACCAGATTGATTATTGATGTGCAATCTATTACTCAGATTGGGCGCATGCCAATAACAAGAAAAGCTTTCACTTACATCAGGAACAGGGAATTCATTACAATATCCTTGTTCTGCTAAGTAGGCGTTTGGGGCTAAATACCAGTCGTTCCAAGATTCGCCTATATAGGCATTGCAGAACAGTTGTAATTGATCGTTGACCCCTTCAAACTGCGTAGCCGCACCAAATATACCCGCGAACTGGTTGTTGTGTACTAAGCTTAAACTCTCCTCATCTTCTAAGCCGCTAAAGTGACTTTCATTAATGACCATGCCTTTGGTGTATAAGTTGTTCGCAATGGTATTGAAATCATTATTGCTCACCTCAAAACCAAAGGATTTATTCAAAAACAGACCATAGGTATCATCTTCCGCAGAACCGCTATTCACAAAGAAAGTATTCGCTTCTACAATGGCGAAAGGCGTGGAGTTTAAGGTGAGTGCCTTATCTACCTGTTCGAATGAATTTCCGATCACATTGGTTACGGAAACTGCGGATAGAGAGTTGTAAATATCAACCCCTTTATACAAACCTTCAAACAGATTTCCATTAGCTGCATCGCCAATGTCCGTATCCGTATTATAGGCTATAATGGCCGTTCCTTTATCCTCGCCTTCAAGTACGCCAACAGGGGCATCATTCACAAAGTTATTGCGTTTCACAGATACCTGCTGACAGCGATTCAATACCACATGCCTATAACTGGCTGCTGATGCACTATTGAAAAACACTTGATCGTGACGGAAAGTACAATCTTCGATTTTACTCTTTTGCGCCGCATCGCCCTCGGCATAGAACCGCCCTGCACTGATCGCGGTCTGGTTGTTCTCAAAGGTACAAGCTTGGACATCAAATAATCCGCCGCCTTCATTCGCACCGATCACGTCAAAAGCATCTGCTGCTTCAATTGCGGTCAATGCATCTTTGAGGGTGCTATTATTAAGCAAGACAACACCATGATCAACACTCCCATTCAAGGCATAATCATCTGGATGTGGTGCGTTCCAGTTACCTGCTATACTGATCCCTTTCCAGTAGGTGTTACTACAAGTGCCGCTTTCTAAAGTAGAGCCATTTATAGTCAGTTTCCCACCTTTCTCAACGATTATTCCAGATTCTTCAGTCATAAATAGTACTGTAGAATTGTCAATGGTCAAGTCACCACCAGCTTTAATGGTGATCAGTCCGTCTACTAATATACTAGAAGACTCGCTTAGGTATTGCTCATTAACGATTTCAGAACTATTGATCACAGGAAGCGCACTTGCCATATCTATGGTAAAGTCGGCAGTAGAAATACAGCCCTCCGTGCTGATCACTTGAACACTATAGGTGTTACCAATGACGGGGGCGAGTACCTCCAAAGTACTTTCATTCATTAAAGGAGCGATCATAGGCAAGCCATTCTCGAACCATTGAAAAGCGGTGAAGTCAGTTGCATTGTCAACAGTGATCACTGTTCCACAAGTTGTAGTAGCATAGCTTAAGACAGGTGTTACAACTGGCAAAACTTCTACCAGAACATCTCCTGTAATGGCGCAGCCGTCTTCATTGCTAAGTGTTACGGAATAGAGCGTAGTAGTTGTCGGAGCAACACTGATCGTAGTAGTAGTCATACCATTGCTCCAAATGGGGTTCGTACCTCCTGTTGCACTTAGGTTAACGGGCATACCCGCACAAGTCTGTACATCTTCACTAATACTTAATGTACTGGGTAAATTCAACGTTTCCACGAAAGCAGCTCCGGTAGCATCGGTTATTGTGATGGTGTATTCTCCCCCAAGTTGAGCAGCCATAATGTTTTCATCAATGGGAAAGTCCCAGTAAATACTGCTGTAATATTCGTCAATTTCCGAAAACAGGAGTGGCGCATCGCCATTCTCATCTTCCCATACTATGGTGTAGGGCGGACAGCCGCCATAAGGTAAAGCATATGCAGAGTAGACCGCAAGATCCATTGTGTT
>JAHDGT010000393.1 GCA_020631675.1 Bacteroidota bacterium | reverse complement strand
GGATGGCTGTAAGTTAGTTGCTGCGCATAAGGGATAGGAAAGTGGTGGTAAGGAAATGTTCAGTTGGGTGGAAACCTACTAAGTTTATGCAATCAATAATAGGGCGAAATCATCAAGTATACGATCACTCCGGTCACACTTACATAGAGCCACAGAGGCATAGTATATCTAGCTAATTTCCGGTGAGCTTCGAACTTTCCCGCAAAAGCACGTAAGAAAGTAAACAATATCACAGGCAAAATAATAGCGGCCAAGACGATATGCGTGATCAGTATAAAATAGTACACGTACCGAATGAAGCCTTCGCCTCCAAAGCTGGTACTTTCGGAAAGCGAGTGGTAAGTGACATAAGAAACAAGAAACAAGGCGGATAAAGCTAATGCTGCTACATTGCAAACCTTATGTGCTTGTACATTTTTATTCTTAATAAAATACCAACTGGCCAATAGTAAAATAGAAACGGTTCCATTGATCACCGCATGCAGTTTCGGCAATAGTTTAACATCAAAAGGCAAATCAATATTGATTTGCGGTAACTGCATGAGTACGGCAACTAAAAGCACAACAGCTACCGAG
Source organism: Bacteroidota bacterium (assembly GCA_020631675.1). Taxonomy (GTDB): domain Bacteria; phylum Bacteroidota; class Bacteroidia; order Chitinophagales; family UBA2359; genus JAHDGT01. The sequence goes on along the minus strand of JAHDGT010000393.1, from coordinate 3,955 downwards.
ACCCCGACTATTATCTTAGACCAAAGCTCTTCTCTTGAAAAAATGGATGTATTCGCCATATCTTCTGTTCTCTATTTATACTCTAATAATAAGGTCTTAATATCAACCATCATTTTGTTGACATCTTCAGGATCGGTACCATCGTAGTAGCCTCTAATGATGCGATCTTTATCCACTAAGATGAATTTCTCAGTATGTATGAAATCTTCAGGTCCGCCATCACCTTCGGTGGCAGATACGAAATAGCCATATCTCGCCTGATCATACAGGGCTTTCTTATTTCCCGTTACCATTAACCATCTGGTAGAATCTACTTCATACTGATCGGCATAGCTATTTAATTGCTCGACCGTGTCTCTTTCAGGGTCAACCGTATGAGACAGGATCATCAGCTGCTGTTCGTCTCTGAATTCGTATTGTACTCTTTGCAGTTGAGAACTCATTTTCGGGCAGATGCCCGGGCAATGGGTAAAAAAGAAGTCTGCTACAAAGACTTTATCTTCATATTGAGCCAAGGACACTTTATCACCTGTATGCCCATCAAAAGCAAAGTCAGGAACTGTATGAAACCACTTATCTCCAATCAACTTCTTATTAGTACGTTCATCTTTAGCATCCACTTCGATCAGTCGGTTTACTGAAGGGAAGTTCTTTTTTCCAATGATTTTAAATGGATCTGAAAAATCCGTTGCGAAAAAGAAAACCAAAGGGAAAACAAATGCTATGATAATGCCAATGAGCTTATTCATGACACAAATTTATTTCTAAATGATGTTCGAATCGGGAGGAATGAAACAAAAATAAAACGCCATCGACTGGGCTAATATAACCTTGACGATGGCGTTTTGTTCGATTGTAAATTGTTAATTCAAATCGTTCGTATGAGAACTTTTAATGCCCTCCTTTTTTATGGCTGTCTTTAGAATGTCCGTGATCGCCTCCTTTCTTATGATCATGACCGTGATCATCATGTCCGTGACCATGCTCAATAACACGGTTCAAGTGCTCAGTAGGCTGTGCATTCCACTGTATACGGTTATTCTGCCACTCTGAGCCTTCCCATAAGAAAGCGACAATAAACCAAATTAAAAAGAATGTAGGTCCTAAGATGGTTAAAGCGAGTGCTCTTTTCTCGTAACGCACGTGCATGAATTCACCAACGATAAAGAAAGCTTTTAATAAACTCGCTAAAATAAAGAAGGAGTTCAATAACATTCTCGGACCACCACCCTCGGGGTACAGATACCATATCCATACTAGAGCAGCTACTACTTCTACAATAGTTATGATGGTCAACCATAAAGTAGCTTTCCAAACCGCACTTACCTGGGTTTTATAAGATTCGTGTTCTAAACTATGTGCCATGTGGGTTGAATTAAATAGGTTGAGAGAACTGAAAAAACGTCCAGTTGAAATAAACTTATTATAGCAAGTAGAATGCTAAGAATACGAATACCCAAACTAAATCTACAAAGTGCCAGTATAGACCAATTTTCTCTACCATCTCATAGTGTCCTCTCCTTTCATAAACACCCATATAGGCTTGAATGCAAACGATGATATTGAAAATCACTCCACTGAATACGTGAAATCCATGAAATCCTGTTATCACGAAAAATAGTGCCCCAAAGGATGCTGGCGCACCAAATGTGTTCATGAATGGTGTCATACCATGACCGTGAGAAACACCCGTTAGTAAGTGATTCCATTCCCATGCTTGACAACCTAAGAACATAGCACCCCCGATGATTCCGAGAATCATCCAGAAAACCACACCTTTACGGTTCATAATGTGTCCCTCCTGTACAGCACGTACTACGAATACACTACTTAGGATGAGGATGAACGTCATTATGGATACGAAACCCAAAGGTGCGTTAACACCTTCTAAGAATGGCATTGCGTTGAATACCTCATTTGGATCCGCCCAATTCGGACTGCTAAAACGTATTGTTCCGTAAGCGATCAAAAATGCCGAGAAGGTAAATGCATCTGATACTAAGAAGTACCACATCATTAATTTACCATAACTGGAGTTAAAGGGGGATACCCCTCCTTGCCAGTCTTCTGCTCGTATAGATTTATCTACTGTAGCTGCCATTATTTATCCTATAAAAGGTTTGACTATTAGGCACCTCCTATAATAGGTGCACAAAAGCGATGCAAATTTAACAATATCCCATTATTAAAAAGCATCTTAGGGGGTCAATTTCGACCTTTAAAAGCTATCAATTCAACTTTTTATCCAGCGAATTGTTATGCGGCTATTTTTCAATAGCCTAATATAAACCAACTAATGTCGACTTATCGATAATATTGTAGAAAGAAGAACAAATAAACCCAAAGGATACCAACAAAGTGCCAGTAAGTTGAAATCAGGTTGATACCTAAATTTCGATTCGGATTCATTTCACTTAACAATGATTCTACAGGGTCTTTCTTTTTGAAAGATTGATAAATGAATATTGTCAAAATGACGATACCGCCAATAACATGCAATGCATGCGCACCAGCTATCACAAAAAGGAATGCTCCTGAAGGGTCACGTCCGTTCAATAAGATTCCTGCTTGATTCAATTCTTTCCATCCCATCCATTGTAGGGATACAAATAAGAGACCTAATAAGAAAGTAATGCCTAAAAAAGCTTTGTAAGCACTAAATTGCTCTTTCTTAAATGCTCTGGTACATAAAACCATTGTAATACTACTCAATACAACTACAAGTGTGCTTATTGAAAAGATATTCGGTAATACATACTCTGTCCAGTTCCCCTGTGCTCTTCTTACGATATAAGCACTGGTCAGTCCAGCGAACATCATTACGATACTTGCTAATCCTACCCAAAGGAGAAAGGTTTTAGGGTGAATTCGACTACTTTTTTTCGGTTTCATTGCCGTGATAGTAGTAGACATTATCTTTTAATTTACTTATCCGCACTTCTTAATTAAACAGAAGCGAAGACTATGACTATGACATCAAACAACGAAACAGAGCCTGTCAATCACCATGATGATCTGTAACATTGGTAGATATACAATGGAAGCGAACATTAAACCTAATGCCGCTTTATCATCACATCTTTGGTATAATCTAATACCGAAATAAAGGAACATTGCTCCAAGCAGAATCGCACTAATAACCGATACCATACTCACCAAATTCATAAAGTAGGGAATACAAGAAACTGGTATTAGCACATTGATATAAAGTATAGCTTGTGCCGCCGTAAATCTATTTCTTTGATCGGGTGCTGGTATCATCTTGTAACCCGCCTTATCGTATGATTCAGCACCAAGCCAACCAATAGCCCAAAAGTGCGGAAACTGCCATAAGAATTGGATGGAAAACAAAACAAAAGCTTCAAATCCAAGTATGCCTGTCGCAGCGACCCAACCAATCATAGGTGGTAAAGCTCCTGGAATAGCACCAACTAGTACTGCTATCGGAGATATACGCTTTAAAGGGGTATAAATGAAGGCGTAACTAAAAAGCGATAATGCGCCTAATAAAGCTGCGAATGTATTAAAACTGTAGGCAAGAGTCAGCAATCCGATTATTCCCAAACAACCAGCGATCAACACTGCTGTTGGAACTTGCATTCGTCCGGTCGCAAGTGGTCGATTTGCTGTTCGCTTCATCAACTTATCATAATCTTTTTCAAGAATTTGATTAATTGTATTCGCAGAAGCGGTTACACAAAAACCAGCCAAGGCCAGAAGTGGCAACATTAACAGATCCACTTGCGTACCTGCCGCCAGAAGGTATGCGATCAAGGCAGAAAAAACCACCGTCATACTCAATCGAAACTTCACCAGTTGTAAGCAATCCGCGAAAAAAGCGCGAATCACTCGACCAATGCTATATTCGATATTTTTAGTAGCTGACATTTAACTTTATCCTCTTCTTTTCTAAGTAACGCTTAAAAAATAAGTCCACCTTTTAGCTTGCTCTTTT
>JAHDGT010000392.1 GCA_020631675.1 Bacteroidota bacterium | reverse complement strand
TATTGATCGGCATAGAAGTAGCTATCGGGATCTTTCTCATACAGTTCTTTGGCATAGACTTGCGCTTCATCAGTACCACCGAAACGTGAGGTATAGATGATATTCGCTCCTAATTCCAATAAGATGGATTTACGTTCTTCTGATGCATTTTCGGGTATGATCAGCGTTACCGGTATCCCCAGTTTTGCTCCAATACTCGCATAGGCAATACCCGTATTGCCACTGCTGGCATCTAGTAAGCTTTTGGAACGATCCAGTTGCCCTTTCTCAATGGCATCTTGTATGATCAAGAAAGCAGCTCTTGCCTTCACGCTTGCACTTAACTGCTCCCATTCTGCTTTTGCCCAGATATGTACATTGGGCTTATTAAACACTTTTTCAATAGGCAACAATGAGGTGTTTCCTATTTCTTGGGATACTTGAAACAATTGTCGGCTAAGACTGATTCTGGGGTCTGATAGTTTTGTAAATGGCAATGAAATAGTCATGGTATGATGAATTTAAATTGTCAAAAAGCTTGTGGTAGAGGCATAAAAAAAGCCTTTCCGCACGTTTAAGCGAAAAGGCTAATTCTATTGAAAGAGTGGTTTATTATGATATGCTCATCTATTCTTTTGAATCATACAAACCAATGCCTATTCCGCTTGTCGGTAAACAGCAGCAACAACAGCAACAAAGGCAAGTATTAGTGTAGAATATAGATGGAGTAATGTTCATAAGGAGAAAAATGAATAGTGATAAAAACAAAAAAGCCTTTCCGCTACAGATGCGAAAAGGCTTTCTCAACAATATCTTGAAAAATAGCATAGCGCAACTGTTACCTGAGTAGGCAGCAGCAACAACAGCAACTATTTTGATTCAAGAAATACATTAAAAGGTCTAATTGTGTTTACTGGTGCAATATTAAGTGCTATAAAGCAAAAAAACAAACACTGCCACCAGATTAATGTATAATTAACGTCCTTGGTAAGAAAAAGTTTTACTGCCTGCGAATTTGCCATCGCTTTCGATATGTACCAAATACAGTCCGTTGTTAAACATCTCTGGTGAGATCAAATACTCAATTTGATGTAAGCCCTTGTTCATCACTTCATTTCTAAGCGTAGTCATTTTTTGTCCGTGTATGTTGTAAATATCTACTTGAGTAAATGCGGTTTCGTCTATATAACAAGAGATATAAAGCTTATGATTTTTATTATCAAAACTGAGGATTGGCTCGACCACATCTTCCGTATTCGAAATGTTTTCTGTCGAAAGAATCGGGTTTTCAGGCTCTTCTTCTACTTCCTCAAATAAGGCAATGGCATCTGTCAAATCCATGAATTCAGAATTCAGGATTTCACGTTGTGTATTCAATAGTTCAAATTGCTGCACCATACCAATGATAGAAAGATTGTCTAAATCCCAATCTTCTTCTAAGGTTAAGGTATAAATGTGGTAGAAGCTCATATCCTCAAAACAAGGAGTATACAAACTTCCTTCATTCCCCCAAGCACCTCCTAAAGCAGCACGTAATACATTACGGTGTGAGAAATCGGGTATAGGATTACCCATGCCTTCAAATGGAGATCCACTTTCATAATTAAAGAAGCTGGCTTGATCGTATTCAATAAGGTCTTCAGTGACCCACAAATTGAACCTTAAATCACTTTCTGGCAAATCTGTTAAAACATCAGCTCTGACCTTTACCATTAGTTCATTTGTAGCCTGATTAAAAGAAACCTCCTCAAAACTGATCGCAACCGGAGAGCTGCTATCTAAACGCTCTTCTAAGTGTTCCTGAATGGGGTCATATTGAAAGGAAAATTGAATAAAATCCTCTCCAGGGAACAGATACCTGTCCAACATAAACACATTCACACCACCACCGGAGTAAGCATCGGAAAGTTCTTCACCGAATTCAGTAGCGAGTGGATCGCTAATGTGTACACCTACTGGGATAACGTTCTCGTAATCGGCTAAAATATTATTAAATGTTTCAGCTCCGGCAGGACAGAGTCCACACCAAGTACCCGTGATATCCTCCACAACCACTTTCTTGGTGGATTGCGCGGATAGCAATTGGCTAAAACATAAAACTAAAAGCAAGAGTTTTGAAAAAGTGGCGATCTTCATGGTGCAAGTATCGTTTGATAAATTCGCCGCTAATTCTATGCCACTTAATGTGTTATGTCTTAAGCTTGATGCTACTTTACGTCAGTTTATCATCATTTTTTCACAAGATCTTTTTCCTTCACGCTCTACACAGAATAAATACAAGCCCGTATTAAGGTCTTTGGCATTGATAGTTAAGGTAAAAGGAATTTGTTTTTCACTAACATTTTGCTGTTTTTGAATTTTTCCGCTCATATCTAAAAGCTGAATTTTATCTGGCAAATCGCAACATGCAAAATTCGCATATATCTGCTTTTGATGGCTATCATAATAAGCAGTCCATTCATCCTGTTCAAGTGTGGCTATACTTTGTTCATTATAGGTACTTAGTGCAGGCGTATAAAAAGAAGCAATACTTGTACAGGCATTTGAATTCGTAACACTTACGGTATACCATTCATTTTCTAATATTCCGGATATGGCTTCAGTGGTTTCCCCTGTTGACCAGAGATATTCATACGGTCCGAACGCTCCATCTGTTAATCCTAAAACGCTAAGACTAGAAGAACCATCAACAGCCCCTGTTTCATTATATTGAATTTGAATAGGGTTCGCTGTAGGAGCGTCTGGAATATAGATCGGGTAACTGATCGTATCTCCCGCTTCATTTAAAATGGAAAACACCCATTCTCCCGCATGAAGTCCATTAACATTACCGCCAGTTAAACCATTTTGCCAAAAGCCATTTTCTATATCCAATACAATATCATAAGAAGATAATAATACCGAAGCATCATTTCCTTGGCAGCTTGGTGCTGAAATATATGCGAGTAGTGTACCCAATTCACCTCCCAGGTGTAAAGTTGTAGCCGCATTGTTTTCTCCCATGGGTAAAAGTGCTTTAAAGGCAACATCCACCTCATAGTTCACTATATCTTGAACAAAGGCAACTGTACGCAACTTAGAAATATCAGCGGATTCAGGTGCTGGAGAAGTAAATGAAAAAGCAGTACTCGATGTTTCATTAATTCCTGTATCAGTAAGTGCTAAGCCATCAGCAGGTGTTAGGAAAGAGCGAAAAACGTAATCAAAATACTGAAGACTTGTTGAGCCGGGAGGTACATCATAAAAGACATCTTCTTCTACCAGTGCTACAAATAGACGAGGGTCGGACATTTCTTCAAAGCTGGCTTGGTCTAGGCTTCTGAGGAAAATGGATATATCAATATTGTTTTCTTCATCCACTTCTTCTCTAATTCCTAAAAATAAACTGGATAGTTGAGTCGCAGCATCAAAAACCATTTGAGGTGTTAGTGTGCTTGCTTGCACATTCGCTTCATTGCCATTCAAAATAAAGCGAGGTGCGCCCGGGTATTCATAGTAAAGTGTTCTAGTGTCGATGTCTGAATTGGCCGCATCATATAATGGATCAAAACCAGGATAAGAAGTATGATAGGCAATAGGTGCGATGATCGGGTCCGTTAAGGCATATAGCATATCCACCACTGGCTGAGCAGCTTCACACAAAGAACAAGATGCATTCGTGAATTTTTCAAGTAGCACTTGTCCATAGGCTAATGTGGAGAAGGTTTCGAAGCTGGACATAAATGTATCGTTAGTAGGATTTTCATCTCCTTCGACTCCATTGACTGAAGTCGGATAGACCGTAATCTCTGTTGTGTTTTCAGTAAAAGGGCCTGTATTCTCAATGGTGAAGAAATACTCGCTAAATGATTCAATTGAAACATCCGTATAGCTTTGACTATATGTTACATCCGTATCATCATTAAAATGCCAAGCAAGTGTGAAATCTGTAATGGCTTCTGTACCAAAATTGGAAAGAAACCCAGTGATTTTATGTGGAGCCGCGGTCATTTTAGGTAAGATATCCAAGCCTGTAACAGAAGCGTCAATCGCTAAAGGCATCTGTGCTGGGAAAAGATGCTCCGCACCACCAGGGATATACCCGAAACCACTAGCTACTTCTTGACCGTAAACAAAAACACTGTATGAACCGGATTCATTGATACAGCAGCTGATCACAAATGACAATTGCGTACCAATAGGTACACAAATGATCTGATTGATCATTTCAAAATCCTCATACATCCCTCCACTGGCAAATAGCTCTCCTGTGGCCGCATCAGATAGGGTCCATTCTGTTTCCCAACCGTATTCGCCTATTTCTATATTGATCTCTACGGGAGCTTCGGTAGCCTCATCGCATTGTGCTATGGCAACATTTGATAAAGCAAGTCCGAGGAGCATGAAGCTTATATATTGAATTAAATATCTCATAGGATGAAGAATCGTATAAAGGTAGTTTTGATGAGGTATAGTATACTGACAATCAAGTTTTTCACTTGATTTCGCGCAAGGGATAGTAGTGGTACTAAATGGGATAGATGGGGTGTGAGTGCCTGCTTGGCGGGGGCGGCCC
>JAHDGT010000391.1 GCA_020631675.1 Bacteroidota bacterium | reverse complement strand
GATTATGATGCCGCCAAAATGCGTAGAACACCCGAAGCATTCATAGAAAAGTGTAGCCAATAAGGCACATTCAAAATTGGATTTCGCGCAAGGGATAGGAGTGGTATTAAGTGTGCTGCATGGCGAGTGAGTGCGCCTATTGCGGGGGCGGCCCAGAGGTAGCCACCGCAATAGGCAGCAACGAACCGACAGGCAGTGCGCTTAATAAGAACGGATAGCCCGGTGACCTGCCGCAGGCGGGCATGCGCCCTGATAAAACAAATGAACTCAAAAAGTAATTAACACATTAAAAAAGTCCCAAAGGGACGAAATAACAAAGCGACGGACGTAAGTCCATCGAAACAAGCACGCAAAGAACAATTCACAGCATAAAAATGTATTAAAAGATGCCCTGAATCCCCTTGCGGCTTTATTCCGTATTTTCGCGATTCCATTTTCAATTTCGACAATAAAAAATCATAGATATACCATGCCCACTACTGGATCAAATAAACAATTCGCCATCTATGGCGCATATGGCTATACAGGGGAGTTGATCGCTCGTTTTGCTACGCAAATGGGACTGAAACCTATTCTAGCAGGAAGAAATGAGCAAAAATTAGTGCGCATGTCGAAGCAGTACGACCTGCCTTATGAAGTAGTGGATCTAAATAATGAGACCCAGCTGAACGACCTTTGTTTATTAGTGGATGCGGTCATTCATTGTGCAGGACCTTTCAAGCATACTTTCAAGCCCATGCTGAAGGCTTGCATGAAAAATGGTACCCATTACTTAGACATCACAGGCGAGTTGGAAGTTTTTGAAGCGATCGCCCAAGTGAGTGATCGTATTGAACAAACGGGTATTACCGCCATGCCGGGCGTGGGCTTTGACGTAGTACCTACGGATTGCATGGCCGCTTACCTTAAAGAGAAGCTGCCTACGGCTACGCACTTAGAACTTGCCTTTATGAGTATTGGTGGCGGGGTGTCTCATGGTACCGCGAATACCTTGATCGAGAATATAGACGAAGGCGGTGCGGTGCGCATGAACGGTAGGATCATGAAAGTGCCTTCGGCGCATAAGGTGAAGCGTATTTCTTTTGGCGGAAAGAAACCGGTTACCGTGGTGACCATTCCTTGGGGAGATGTTTCTACGGCTTATTATAGTACGGGCATTCCGAATATTGAGGTGTATACGGCGGTAAATAAGCGGGTATTGCAATTCATGAAAAATGCCAACAGCATGGGTTGGTTCTTGGGTAAGTCGGTCGTGAAAAGTTTACTGAAGACCGTTAATGGCAGTAGAGCTGCTGGTCCGAGCGATGAGCAGCGTAAAAAAGCGAAAAGCTATGTGTTCGGTAAGGTGACAGATGAAGCGGGCAATCAGTTTTCGGCTGGTTTAGAAACTTTAGAAGGTTATACACTGACCGCTTTGTGCGCACTGCATATCGTCAAAAAAGTTCTAGCGGGTGATCTTAAAATCGGTTTCCAAACACCGAGTATGGCTTATGGGGCGGATCTGATCTTAGAGATACAGGGATCTTCACGTAAGGATCTGAATGTTACCCGGAAAGTGGATGTGTCTTAAGTTGAAGACATAAGACGTTAGACATAAGACTTAAGACTTAAGACTTTTATTGTTGTTGGCGGTTATTTCTTTAATTACAGAAGAGATAACCGTCTTATTTTATATTATTAGAATGATGATCCGTTCAATATTCCTTGTATTCTTTTTCTTATCCTTTAGCCACCAAAACCTTGTTGCACAGCGATTTAGCTTGCAGGAAGCGACTTGCTCCGAGGCTTTTAGTTTGTATTTGGGCGATGCGGAACTTCCTGTTTTCAGTGTATCCAGTGAGCGTCCTTTCTTGACCATCGCTAAGGGAGAAGAGCAAGTGAAATACAAAATGGCGTCTTTCCATTTCAAGGATAAGCAGAAAGCCGCTTGCTATGATCCGCATATTCATACGATCGACCGAAGTGCGAAACAAATTGACATCAAGGGGCATTTCGGGGATTGTGATTGCGATTTTGAGTTGTGTTTCAGCTTAGAAGAGGATGCCAGTGTAAGGCTGCACTTGGCACTGAGTGATACCACTTACAACCGCATTAACCTGCGCTTCAAATCAACCGCTGACGAGCGCATTTATGGCTTGGGCGAACAGTTTTCGCATGTGGAATTCAAGGGCAAAAAACCCTTTATGTTCACAGAGGAAAATGGCTTGGGGCGTGGAGATAAAAAGATCACCGGCTTAGCAAAACTCGCAGGTGCTTCGGGCAATGAGTACACCTCTTATTTCCCTATTCCTTTTTTCATGACGAATAAGAATAGAGGACTTTCCTTACACAATACGCAGTATTCTGCTTTCGATTTTTCTAATGACAATAGTATACAGGTCGAGCTTTGGCACCACGTGCTAGAAGCACAGCTTTACAATGGCAATGCTCCGCTTGATATTCTGGAAACTTATACCGCACAAACGGGGCGTTTTCACCCCCTACCCGACTGGGCTTATGGCACTTGGATGGGCATGCAGGGCGGCAGCGAAAAGGCCCATAAGATTGTAAAAGAAGCCAAAGCAGCAGGTAACCCGATCCGTGCGATCTGGATACAGGATTGGGTGGGTAAACGCAAAACCCGCTTTGGTTCTCAGCTTTGGTGGCATTGGGAACCTCATGAAGAAAGCTACCCCAACTTCAAGCAATTTTGTGCGGATATGAATGCGCAAGACGTGAAGGTATTAGGGTACATTAATTCTTTCTTAGCCAATGAGGGCAGTCTATGTGAACATGCTATTGAAAAGGGCTATTTCGTTAAAAACGAGAAAGGAGAAGACTACCTTTTAGCTACGGCTGGTTTCCCTGCCTACCTAGTAGATCTAACCAACCCAGAAGCCTTTGAATGGCTGAAAGGCATCATTAAAACCAATATGATCGATAATGGACTAAGTGGTTGGATGGCTGATTTTGCCGAGTGGCTGCCTTATGATGCCGTGCTTTACAATGGTGCGGATCCCAAAGCCTACCACAATCAATACCCTGTTGATTGGGCACGTTTAAATAGAGAAGCCATAGAAGAAGCGGGTAAGTTAGGAGAGATCGTATTTTTCATGCGTTCCGGCTTTACAGGCAGCAGCAAATACAGCACCCTTTTCTGGATGGGGGACCAAATGACCTCTTGGGGCAAACACGATGGTTTTGGCAGTACGATGAACGCACTTTTAAGCAGTAGCTTGAGTGGCATCAGCTACAACCACAGCGATGTGGGCGGCTATACGAATGTGAACATTCCTTTCTTTAAATTCAGTAGATCCAGAGAGCTGTTTTACCGCTGGTGCGAAATGAATGCTTTTACAAGCGTCTATCGCACCCATGAGGGCTTGATCCCCGATAAAAACATACAACCCTATACAGATGCAGAAAGCATTGCGGTCTTCGCCAAATTCGGTAAGATCCATTATAAACTAAAAGACTATTTTAAAATATTCGGTGAATTAGCAGCCCAAAAAGGGCAGCCTGTTTGCAGACATACCCTCCTCAATTATCCGGATGATGTGCTTGCGCATCGAGCAGATGAACAGTTTATGGTGGGTACGGATCTGCTTGTTGCCCCTGTTCTGGATGAAGGGGCTGAAGAGGTGCGCCTTTATTTACCTCCTGGTGAATGGTCACATGCTTTTAATGGCACAAGGCTTAGTGGTGGGCGTTGGCATACGGTAGCGGCTCCGCTCGGAGAGCCTGCAGTGTTCATTTTACAAGGTGGGGAACATGAGGGGGTGTTGGAGGAAGCGTTTGAAGGAATTGCAGACTAATGTTTCCTGTCACCTTATCGTCAGAAACTCAGATAATTGCGAGAGAATTACGACTTTTGCGGCAAACAACAAACGATTAAAGATGCAACACCCTCGACTAACAGCTTATACTCACTTGATCAGGATATGTTTCTTGTGTTTTTTAGTGTCTTTCGCAGCTATGAACAGCTCTTGTTCCAGCGGTGAAAAACAAGCGGAAACCAAAGTAGCCGCCAAGAAAGACACCAAAAAGAAAGCCGACAGCAAGAAAGCTGGCAACAAGAAAAAGGATGCGAAAAAGAAGCCTAAAAAACCTACTCAGAAACAGATCGATGCGGCTATAGCTAAGGTAAAAGAAAAGCCGAGCGAGGAAACGCACCACCACTTGGGCAGACTTTATGCCAAGCAAGGCAAACACGCCAAGGCAGTAGCAGAATACAACAAGGGCATGGCCTTATCTCCCAACTCCATGAAATTGAACACGGGTTTATGCTTAGCCTATACACACCTCAAGCAGTTTGACAAAGCGGAAGCCGCTTGTCAAAAAGCAATCGAGATCACTCCAGCAAGTAAGCAGGCCAAAACCAATTACAACTGGATGAAGAAGAAACGCAAAGCAGCCCAAAATACTAAAAGTGCGAAAACAACTCCTAAGTAAAATCTAAGTCATTTCGCTGCTGAAAACCGTTCTTATTCGCATTGAAGAAGAACGGTTTTTGTTTTTTCGTAATGCTTATATTATTTTGGCCGAGAACTGAATCACATCCAAGTTA
>JAHDGT010000390.1 GCA_020631675.1 Bacteroidota bacterium | reverse complement strand
CTCGAACCTAGACTCTTCTGGACCAAAACCAGACGTGTTGCCAGTTACACCATAGACCTATACCGTGTTTGGTGGCTGCAAAGATAAGGCAGCTTGTAAAAATACAAAACAATTTTTGAAAAAAAATGGCAACTATTTAGGTCGGGGCTTCTGACTCGAACAGTTGCAAAACTGTTTATGATTCTATAAGGAAATCAGAAGTAGAATAGTTCAATTGAAATGAATTTTCTCAAATTATTTCACACAAACGGCCAAAAGATCAAAACACTCATCAGTAGCTGAAGAGACAAAGTGGTCTTGATGGGTGATGTCAGTGACCAAGCCGGAGTTCTCTTTTAGGAGCAGGCGACGGTTGATGCGATTGAGAATGTCATATGGAATCTGAAGTATGGCTCTTGGTAAGCGATACTGCAAATTGAATATGTCGAAGCGAGTGAAGCGGCGTACGGAGGCTTTGTTCTTTTCGTAATAATCCATGACCTTCTGGTTACCGAATACGCCTTGCATATTGACTTCGGAGAAAGACTGCCGCAGCATATAAGTCAATTGCTTGTAGGTGTACTCCCGCACATGCCAGGGGTTCCGGGTCAGACTCATTTTGATATTGGGCGTACTTAGTATCAAGATGCCGCCCGGTTTTAATACACGCGCGATCTCACGAGCAAACTCTTTATCGGCTTCTATATGCTCGATCACTTGAAAGGAAACGACACAATCAAAGGCGTTGTCCCCGAATTTTAAAGGTGGGACGCTCACTTGCTCGAAACGTACGTTCTTGTGTTTGGCAACGTATTTATCGAGATTACTTTGGTATTTATCTATTGCGATGTACTCATCCGCCTTTGGGGCGAGGATGTCTACGCCATAACCTTCTCCGCAGCCCACTTCTAATACTTTGCCATGAATGAGGCTGGCTGCTTGATTGTAGGCCACCAAATGTCTTTGGTAGATGACATTATCGGAATTATCGTGAGAGGAGACTCTTTCGGCTGTTTGTAGCGCCATGATTCAGTGTGTAATTAGCTCGCGAATATAAGCTATTCATCGTCTAGTTGTGGGTGTTTTATAGCAGTGGATGAACCCTTCCGTACAAGGAGTGTAAGGAAGGAGTGTTATATAGCACTTAGGCAAATTTCTTTTAGTATTTTTGCTCGCTTTTAGGATGGTACTTTTGCCATTCTATCCCTGAATTAGAACGTAGATAACTTCTAGCATGAAACTGGATCAGTTCAAACACCTGAATAATATCGCGGGTTGGATCGTGTTTTTGATCGCGGCGACGGTATACACCCTCACCATGGAGAGCACGGCCAGCTTGTGGGATTGTGGCGAATTCATCGCTTCGGCGCAAAAAATGCAAGTGGTTCACCCGCCGGGCGCACCTTTGTTTTTGATGATCGGTAGGATGTTCACCTTCTTAGCAGGAGGCAGTCCGGAATTGGTGTCTCTGAGTATGAATTTCATGTCGGCACTCTGTTCGGCCACGGCCATGCTATTCCTTTTCTGGATCATCACGCATATGGCCAGACGTTTGCTGGTAGGGCGTGGTAAAGAGCTGGAAACAGGGCAGGTGATCGCGATCTTGGGTGCTGGTTTTATCGGTGCTTTAGCAGGTACTTTCTGTGATAGTATCTGGTTCAGTGCGGTAGAAGCGGAGGTGTACTCCATGAGTTTAATGTGGACGGCGATGGTGTTCTGGGCCATGCTCAAATGGGAAGAGCGCGCGGATGAACCGGAAGGCGACCGTTGGTTGCTGTTCATCGCGTTCTTAATGGGCTGCTCTATTTTCGTACACTGGTTGAATTTACTGTGTATTCCTGCGATGGCTTTCATCTACTATTTCCGTAGACATAAGCCGACTTATACTGGTATGGCTATCGTTTTTGCCTTCTCTCTCTTTTTGATTCAGTACATTCTTAGCGGTGTTATTGTAGGTATCGTTGATGTGGGTGCGAGCTTAGAGTTGATGTTGGTCAATGGTATAGGACTGCCGTTCAATAGCGGGGTGATCATTTTCTTGCTGTTATTGGTAGGTAGTTTGGCTATGGGTATACGTGCTACTGCAAAAGGAGGGGAAAGAGCTACTACTTTATCCTTGGGAGGCTTACTGTTTTTCATGGCTTTAACGCTTTGTATCAGTTCTTCTATCTTCGGTAAAATCGTGGTGTTCGGGTTATTCGCTGGCGTTTTCTTCTATTTGAATAGTGGGAATAGAGTCACATCAGCGGGACTGCACAAGGCTTTGCTTTGCATCATGTTCGTTTTGATCGGTTATTCTACGATCATGACCACTGTGATTCGTTCTAATGCGGGTCCGAATATCGACATGAATAGTCCGAGGGACATCGTAAGTTTGGCTTCTTACTTGAAAAGAGAGCAGTACGGGTCTCGCCCATTATTAACGGGATATGATTATACCGCTCAAGTGGCAGACACAAGAAAGATCGGTACGAAGTGGTCTAAAGATGAGAAAAAGGGTAAGTATTTAGATGTAGGAGATAAGATCGAATACGTATTTGAAGGTCGTAAGACGCTATTCCCCCGTTTACACTCTATCGAGAAAAGTCACCGTGGCCTGTATGAACAATGGTTAGGCAAAAAAGGACGACCTAATTTCTTTGACAATATTAAGTTCTTCTTCCGCTATCAGATCGGACATATGTATGTTCGCTACTTCATGTGGAATTTCGTTGGGAGACAAAATGACGACCAAGGGCAGGCGGACTTGAAAGACGGTAACTGGGTCAGTGGAGTGAACTTCATTGACGGTCCGCGTTTAGGCAGTGCGAATTTGCCGAAGGTAGATAGAGAAAACCCGTCTCGTAATACTTATTACTTCTTACCCTTACTTTTAGGGTTATTAGGGCTGGTCTTTCATATTGCTAATGATAAACGACGTGCTTGGATCGTTTTTCTACTCTTTATCATGTGTGGAGTGGCCATTATTGTACAAGGAAACTCGCCACCGGTAGAACCTCGTGAACGGGATTATATTTTCGCCGCTTCTTTCTGGGCATTTACGATTTGGATCGGTTTGGGGGTAATTGCCTTATATGATCTATTGAAGCCAATGCTGAAAGAGAATAAACAATTAGCGGGTATCTTGGCAACGCTGATCGGTTTAGCGATTCCAGCCATCATGGGTTTCCAGAACTGGGATGACCACGATCGTTCTGATCGTTTCGCAGCTCGTGATTTCGCAGCGAACTATTTAAATTCCTGTGCGCCTAATTCCATCATCTTTACCCAGGGAGATAATGATACTTACCCATTGTGGTACGCTCAAGAAGTAGAAGGCATTCGTAGAGATGTTCGTGTAGTGAACTTATCTCTGTTAGGAGTAGATTGGTACATCGAGCAGCTACGCCGTAAAGTCAATGATGCGGATCCTGTACCAATGACTATGAACTATGATAAAATCCGTGGTTCTAATCGCGATTTGGTGCCTTATATCGATGCGAATGGTTCACAAGATGATCCAACGATTTCCTTAGCTAAGATGATGGAGTTCATCCGTTCTGATCAGCAACAATCGAAAGCCGGACCCAAAGGGGATATTGATTTCTTTCCTACAAAGAAGATTCGCTTCCCAGCCAATAAAGAGAAGTGTATCTCAAGAGGTGCCATCGCTCCTGAAGACCGTTCAAAGATGGTAGATAACTTAGAGTGGACACTCAATAAAACCTCTCTATACAAAAATGACCTAATGACTTTGGACATCCTATTGGCCAATAATTGGGAACGTCCGATCTACTTTGCGATCTCTGTTTCTCCAAGCAGCTATTTGGGCTTAGAAAAGTACTTCCAATTAGAAGGTTTGGCGTACCGCATCGTACCTATCCAAGCAGGAAGAAGCAATGTGTCCCGTGGTAGAATCAACCCGGATATCATGTATGAGAACCTCATGAATCGATTCACCTTCGGAAATATCAATCAAGAAGGGGTACATGTGGATTCTGATCTATCTCGTATGATCTTCAATTTCAGAAACAATTATGCGCGTTTAGCGAAAGCTTTACTGAAAAGAGGAGATAAAGAAAAAGCAGTAGAGGTTTTACAACGTATGGAAGAGGTGATGCCTGACAGTGCGGCACCTTATACGCTCTATATGTACAGTGCGGTGGAGGCTTACTATGAAACAGGGGATTATGAAAAGGCAAATAAGCTGGCTCGTACTATCGCCGGACGTATGGTGGATGACTTGAATTATTATGAGTCTTTACCTACTAAACAGCGCAAAGCTTTTTCTCGTGACATTCGTGCTGTTGAAGATTTAATGCGAGTGTTCATTATGACTGCTAGAGAGAAAGGTCAGACGGAATTCGCTTCTGAGTTAGAAAGTATGTATACGGGTAAATAAATTTTCTGGCTTCTGAAATTAAAAAGGCTGTCTTGATTTTTTCAAGACAGCCTTTTTTTAATTTGGTTCAAGCCTTTTCTATTTCCTCAGGACTTAAACCAGTACACTTTTCTATCAGGTGTACTGAGCAACCTTCGGATTTCATCTTTGCGGCAACAAGGAGCATGTTTTCCTTACGCCCTTCTTCACGCCCTT
>JAHDGT010000389.1:1700-4562 GCA_020631675.1 Bacteroidota bacterium | reverse complement strand
TTTTTACTTGGGGTCGGGCTATCCGTTGCAATTCGGGTGCTGTTCGCTGCTTCGCTGGCAGGCATAAAAATGGCTACCTCTGGGCCGCCTTTTTATGCCGCCGCTCAGTGCGCTCCTTAGCCCCCTCATTTCCACTCCTATCCCTCGCGCATGGCAGGAGCCTTACTTCTTCTTATTAAAAGTATTCATCGTCCTAGTCGCCCCCACAGCCCCATAACTAATAATAATATCACAAGCCGTTTCAATAGGCTGATGTAGCCCCGCCAACTCATCCTCGGTCCACCTACCAAGCACATACTGCACCTGCTTGCCTCTCGGAAAATCATCCCCTATACCAAAGCGTAAGCGGGCGTATTTTTGCGTGCCTAACAATGCTTCAATGTTTTTTAATCCATTATGACTCCCTGCACTTCCCTTAGTACGTAAGCGCAGCTTACCAAACGGTAAATCCAATTCATCCACGATCACCAATACATTCTCAAGTGGGGTTTTGGTCGTCTGCATCCAATAGCGTACGGCCTTGCCACTCAAGTTCATATAAGTGGTCGGCTTGATCAGGTGGAAGGTATGTCCTTTAAAACGAAAATCCGTTTTAAAAGCCAAACGTTCCAACTTAAAATCACAAGCCTTTTTTTCTGCCAGTACATCCAGCACATCAAAGCCTATATTATGTCGGGTCTGCTCGTAATCCGCACCAACATTCCCCAAACCCACAATTAAGAAGTTCATACTAAATAGATTGATAAACCGTACGTATTTAGCAACATAAACACTTCAGCGTCAGCACGAAATCTTATGTCTTACGTCTTAAATCTTATGTCTTTTAACTAAAGCACTAAAAGCCGATAACGAAACTAAAAGTTCCATTATCGGCTTTACAATATGGTCTAATTGAATGGAATGAGTTCGTTCAATCCCAAACGATCATCACCAGCATTATCCAGCTTTCGCAGCAGCAGCCTGAGCAGCACGCAATGCACGCGTGATCTCAACCGCAGCAACAGGAGTAGCAGGTGGGTTGAGTACCTCAACACCTTCCAATTCGATGTCGCGTACACGGATCGCTTTACCCAGTTCTAAGTCTGAAACATCTAAAACGATTTCAGGAACCAAGTTCTCAGGCGTAGAGCGAACGCTTAAAGCACGTAAGTTCAACATCAACTTACCACCCGCACGTACACCTACTGCTAATCCTTCCAAACGGATAGGAATCAAAGCGGTCGTTTCTTTACCTTCTGTCAACTCTTGAAAGTCAATGTGTAAAATACGATCGGTAACCGGGTGGAACTGTAGATCTTTCACCAAAGCACGGTGTACATTACCGCCTACATTGATATCAGCAACTACGAAATCCGGAGTGTATACTAAATCTTTGAATGCACCTTCAGGAGCAGAGAAATGAACATTACCGTTTTCACCATTACCACCATAAATAACGCATGGTACTTTACCTGCATGACGTAATGCCTTAGTAGAACGCTTGCCTACTTCTTGTCTTGCCTCGCCATTAACGGCTACGGTTTTAATCTGTGCCATAATCTATAAATCTATACTGACTTTTGTCTTGTATTGTCTTGTCTTGTCTTGTTATCTTCTATCTGTTGTCAAACGAACAAAGAGTTGATCGATCGATGTTCGTAAACGCGCTTGGTCGCCATTGCGAATAAGCGAGAAACACTCAACACTTTGATCTTGCTACATTCACCCCTTAGCGGAATCGTATCGCAAACCACTAATTCTGTCAACTCAGAATTTTCCAAACGCTCATAAGCCTGCCCCGATAATACCGGATGTGTACAAAGTGCGCGTACACTTTTCGCTCCATTGTCCATAATGATCTTCGCGGCACTGCATAAGGTTCCAGCAGTATCCACAATATCATCGATCAAAACCACATCTTTTCCGGTAACATCACCAATAATGGTCATTTGGGCTACCTCGTTCGCTCTTTCTCTGCGTTTATCACAGATCACCATATTCGCATTGAAACGCTTGGCAACCGAACGGGTTCGTTTCACACTACCCACATCAGGAGCGGCGAACAACAAATCAGGCAAATTCAAATTCTGTATATACGGAATGAAAATAGCCGAGCTGTCCAAGTGATCCACAGGAATATCAAAAAAGCCCTGTATCTGCGGCGCATGTAAATCCATCGTGATCACCCGATTCACACCCGCAGCAGTAAGAATATTCGCGATCAACTTCGCGGATATCGGAACGCGAGGCTGATCTTTACGATCTTGTCTGGCATAGCCGAAATAAGGAATTACAGCCGTGATGTATTCAGCAGAAGCTCGCTTCGCCGCGTCTATCAATAGCAATAACTCCATTAAATTATCAGCAGGAGCATAGGTGGATTGTATAATGAACAAAAAATCACCTCTTACTGATTCCTTGATAATTGGCTGGATCTCTCCATCACTGAAACGCTTGATCTCTGTTTTTATCAACGGTAGATCGTGCTGATCAGCGATCGACTTTGCTAAGTACGAAGACGCATCTCCGCTTAACAATCGAATTTGCGATTCTCCCATGGTTACGTTTTGGGGTGCAAAGGTAAGGAAATAATAGGATTTTTGAGCAACCTATAAACTATCTTACAAGATAATATTATTTTCGCCTACACTTGCTTTTATCAAAAAGGGCGTTTACCTTTAAGCCAACAATTTAATGATATGATAACTTCAGTATACTTAACAACTAATTGGTGGTGGCTTTCTACTTTTCAGTAGGGGAGTCCTAATGGTATATTGAACATCTATTTACATACGAACGGCTTATCCTACTACAAGGATAAGCCGTTTTACATTTAGCACCTCTTGCGAAAAGCGGCTTATCAATCCTGATAAGCCGCTTTTT
>JAHDGT010000389.1:0-1600 GCA_020631675.1 Bacteroidota bacterium | reverse complement strand
ATATGCTCACTATAGAAAATAAAACCAAATGCCTCATCCAAAGCAGGCAAGTCCAACTACTGGCAGATACGGTCACACCCGTAAATGTCTACTTGAGCCTTAGGGATCAATACCCCAAAGCCATTCTTTTAGAAAGTTCTGACTATCACGGGCAAGACAACAGCTATTCCTTCATCTGCTTATCGCCCATAGCTGATTTCATCGTTCAAGGAGAGCAACTCCACACGCGTTTGCCGAATAGCGCTGTCCAAACCCAAAGCATTGATAATTTAAGCGAGGCGGTAGAGCAATTCGTGCAGCAATTTCAAATAGAAGGAGAAGCTAAAGACAGTACGTTCAATGGCTTATTCGGCTATATGGGCTATGATGCGGTGCGCTATTTCGAGCACATCAATTGGAGAGATTCACAGCCCGATGCGGAGAATGCCATGCCTGATATGTGCTATAGTTTCTATCGCTATGTCATCGCGATCAACCACTTTAAAAACAGCATGACCATCATCGAGAACCTACAAGATGGGCAGACTTCTGGTTTAGATGCCTTGAAGAAATTGATCTTTAGTAACCGCTTCGCCACTTATCCTTTTCAAACACAAGGAGAGGAGCGCAGCAATATGACAGATGATTACTTCATCGACATGGTTAAAAAAGGCAAGCAGCACTGCCAAAGAGGAGATGTGTTTCAAATGGTGCTGTCCAGACGTTTCGAGCAATCGTTTTTAGGAGATGAATTCAATGTTTACCGCGCCCTGCGCAGCATCAATCCCTCCCCCTATCTATTCTATTTCGATATGGGCGATTTCAAAATCTTTGGTTCTTCACCGGAGGCGCAGATCGTCGTGAAAGAAGGCATGGCGACCATTCACCCCATCGCCGGCACCTTCAAAAGAACTGGTGATGATGCCGCCGATCAACAGCTAGCAGAAGAACTTTTAGCGGATCCAAAAGAAAATGCCGAACACGTCATGCTGGTGGATCTTGCCCGCAATGATCTGGGCAGAAACTGCACCAACGTACAAGTGGAAACCTTCAAAGAAGTGCAGTTTTACTCCCACGTCATTCACTTGGTCAGCAAAGTCACCGGGCGTTTACAGCAGCCGGAGCAATTCATTAAAACGGTAGGCGAGTCTTTCCCCGCGGGTACGCTATCCGGTGCGCCCAAACACCGCGCCATGCAATTGATCAACGACTATGAACCCACCCCCCGCGCCTATTATGGCGGTGCGATCGGCCACATCGGTTTTGATGGCAGCTATAACCATGCGATCATGATCCGTTCTTTCCTCAGCAAACAAAACACCCTCTTTTATCAAGCAGGCGCAGGCGTTGTAAATCGCTCCGTTCCCGAAAGTGAACTGCAGGAGGTCAACAACAAATTAGCAGCCCTTAAAAAAGCCGTAACCCTTGCTGAATCCATTGTTGCTTAGGGCGCATGCCCGCCATAAAAGCCTGCGCTAGCAGGCAGAAAAAATATCGGCACACAGCACGAAAATCTCACGTCTCGGGTCTCATGTCTCGAGTCTGATAAAGCGCAAGCTTTTATAGCGGTCACCGGGCTATCCGTTCAAATTCAGCCGCTGCCTGCTGCTGTTTGGCAGGC
>JAHDGT010000388.1 GCA_020631675.1 Bacteroidota bacterium | reverse complement strand
CATTTCTTAACGCTATTTCGATCCAAAAAAGCTAAAATCCAGAGACTCGCCGACTTCGTCAGGCTCAGACAAGTCTGGATTTCTTAACGCCTTTTTGAACCGAAATAACTAAAATGAAAAAGGTCAATCCTTTTTTAATGAGTGTTCAATTCTTTTTACACACTTCATATAATTCTTTAATACCAATGCTCTACAATGCTCAGATATACGATAATTGTAGTAATTGCCCTGTTTTTGTTTAGCTCCTGTGAAAAACCTTTTGAACCCACGTACCCAGAAGTAATTAAAGAATATGGATTAGAAGATAAACATGACATTGCCAAGTGGACAATCTATAAACTCAGTACAATTAGAAAACAAAGCCCAGTTCATGCTGATTTTTATTTCAACATTACTGCCTTATTAAACAATGGACCAGATGGAGAGGAACGCCTTAGAGATCGTAGGTTTTTAGCGAACCGTGAAAAAATGATTCGTGAAATTGGTGAGGAAAATGTGAAGCATGTTGTGAAACTTGATTTAAAAATATTGAATGAGAATCGACTGGATACATGTAAGGGAGGGTGGGATATTTTTTTAGGCTTTTATCCAAAATCAGATAGTCTGCACTTTTGGGAAAGATCTACAGAAGAAAGATATTACATTGTATACTTTCGTAATGATTCTATTGTCAATGTAGGAGATAGAGCCATATATGACTACCCTTATGAACTACAAATTGAAGAAGACCAGCTCTTCTTAGAAGCTTACGACAGCATAGGCTATAAAAACCCGTGGATCGATTGGTACATTGAGAACAAACTGGAAGTTGAAGATCTGTAACTTTGCAACTGGTTTTCCCCTATCCTATTCTATTCTATCTTTTCCCTTTATCAAGCTGATTTTTAATGAAAGCCCTCCTACTCTGTGCCGGACTTGGTACTCGCCTCCGCCCATTGACTGATGATCGCCCCAAAGCCTTGGTCGAGATCAATGGCAAAAGTCTATTGGAAAGGAACTGCCGACGCTTGGGGGCTTTTGGAATTATGGACATAGTGGTGAATATCCATTACTTTGCATCACAAATTATATTGCATTTAAAAAAAGAATCAAATTTCGGATTGAACATACAGTGTTCAGATGAGCAAGAAGCATTGTTAGATACTGGAGGCGCATTACTAAAAGCAAAAGACCTTTTACTGGAAATGGGAAATGCCAACGAGCCTATTTTAATCTGCAATGTGGATGTATTGACCGATTTGAATTTGAATGCAATGCTGAGGTATCATCAATCTAATAGGGCAATGGTTACTATGGCGGTTCGTAAAAGGAAGACTTCTAGGTATCTAAGATTTGATGAAGGAAAGCAGCTTTGTGGCTGGCGTAATGTAAAGTCGGGAGCAATTAAAGAATCAAGAAAATCAGATAGTGATTTGATCGACTATGGTTTTAGTGGGATCCATATTGTCTCACCAAAAGTTTTCGCACTGATGATGGCTAAGAATTATAGGGGCAAATTCTCGATCATAGATTTCTATTTGGATATTGCTCAGGATCAAAAAGTACTGGCTTACGATCATACGCCAACACATTGGTTGGATGTAGGTAAATTACCAGCTATACCCAAAGCGGAACAATTGGTGCATTGTATTAGATGATGGTCTACAAGGAATGCATTGTTTAACATTAAGGGGATAAAACACACCACTTGCTAAACAAATGTGAATGCTTGTTATTATTATTGACCTTTGCTGTATATCAAGCTGTAATTCCTTACATTTGTTGTACCAAAATTCGATAAAACCTATTCCCCCCTTTTCGGATCTTCTTGACATAGTTTATACTCAAAACGCTATTTATTTTGAATATTCGTGAAGCGATTAAAACCAAGTCGTTCGAGAGTTCTTTTCACAAAGCACTCGTTAACTTGAGATTTACCTACAATTGGTATAATATTCAGGAAACAAAAGTTTGTAAGCAATTCGGCATACAACCGCAGCACTATAATGTGTTGCGTATAGTAAAGGGGAAACACCCTGAGCCAGCTTCACCGGGTTACATCATTTCCGTGATGTTGGATAAAGGGCGAGACTTAACTCGTTTGGTGGATAAGCTTGTAAAACTTGGCTTTTTAGAAAGAAAGACCTGTGAAGACAATAGACGTAAGGTTGATATTACCATTACGCCTAAGGGCTTACAACTTTATGATGAGCTGACCATACAGGTGAATCGATTCATTAGTGACATTAAGCATTTAAATGAGGACGAAGCTGCCCATTTGAGTGATCTTTTGGATCAACTGAGGGGGTGATGGGTGCTCTACATTCTTTCTGGTACACCTATGCCTAATAGCTTCATGGCATTGGCGATGGTTCTGGCGGTCAACTTTGACAAGAGCACTCTGAATTCTACCACATCCACTTCTACTTTGCTTAGGATGGGGAGTTTGTTGTAGAAGCCATTGTAGGTTTTTGCTAATTGATAAGCATAGTTAGCTACAACTGAAGGGTCATAATCATCGGCCGCTTGTTTTATGATCACTGGGTATTTATGGATCAGTTTCAAGACATCTCTTTCTGCTGGATCCAGCTCTCCTTTTCTTTGTATTTCTGTTGGATAGTCTTCGCAATATTCTTGCTCGAATTTGCGCATGATTGACTTGACTCTCGCATGGGTGTATTGTACGAAGGGTCCGGTATGCCCTAGGAAATCAATGGACTCTTCTGGATTGAAGAGCATTCTTTTCTTGGGGTTGACTTTGAGGATGAAGTATTTCAATGCCCCTAAGCCAAGTAGGTTATACAGCTCCTTGGATTCTTGCGCTCCGAAGCCTTCTGTTTTCCCTAGTTCTTCGGTATGCTTTTGTGCGGTAGCGACCATATCCCCTACCAGATCGTCCGCATCTACTACAGTTCCTTCTCTGGATTTCATTTTACCAGTGGTCAAATCAACCATTCCGTAGCTGAGGTGGTGAATGCCTTGGGCAAAGGGTTTCCCCATTACATCTAAAGTCTCTTTCAGCACCTTGAAGTGGTAGTTCTGCTCATCGGCTACAACATAGATGCTTTGATCCATTTTATAGTCGTTGTATCTTAATTGCGCTACGCCTAAATCTTGGGTGATGTAGACAGAAGTGCCATCCTTTCTCAATAGAATCTTATTATCCAGTTTTCTGGATTCTAAGTCTACCCAGACTGATCCATCTTCTTTCTGGTAGAATAACTCTTTTGACAAGCCGTCTAAGACCATTTCCTTTCCCAAGAGATACGTATCACTTTCCTTATAAGCTTTCTCATAGTCGACACCCAAAGCCGCATAAGTGGCTTTAAATCCATCGTAGACCCAGCCATTCATTCTTGCCCATAGTGACTTCACTTCTTCATCACCGGCTTCCCATTTTCTGAGCATGTCTTGGGCGGCTAAAAAGATCGGCGTTTGCGCTTGTGCATCGTCTTTTTTCAATCCTTTTTCCGCCATTAGCGCTTGGGTCTGCTCATCAAGAACGCTGGCGAATTTGACGTAGTAGCTGCCTACGAAATGGTCGCCTTTCATACCCACCTCCGCAGGCGTTTTGCCTTCTCCGAAAAGTTGCCAGGCGATCATGGATTTACAGATGGCGATCCCTCTATCGTTATAGATGTTCACCTTATGCACCTCATCTCCTGCTGCGGCAAGAATGTTTGCGGTGGCATAGCCCAAAAAGATGTTTCTCAAGTGCCCCAAGTGGAGGGGTTTGTTGGTATTGGGTCCAATGTATTCTAAGACCACCACTTTACCCGTACTGTCGAACTGCCCGAATTGCTCATTATCCATAATGTGCTTCATGGCAGATAGCCAGTAGGCATCGCTGATCGTCAGATTCAAGAAACCTTTGATGACATTGAAATCAACCACCTCGTCCATATGTTCTTTGAGGTAATTGCCTATGGCTTCTCCCGTTTGTTCGGGTTTCCTCTTGGCATGGCGCACAAAAGGGAATACCACTAAGGTCACATCTCCTTCAAACTCTTTGCGAGTGTCTTGAAGGTTGAATTGTTGTAATGGCAGATCGGCTCCGAAGAGCTCTTTCACAGCTGCTTGTGCTGTTTCCTTTAGTTTTTGTGCGATGTTAGTTGACATAGTATATTATGAAGGTTCATCAGACTTGAGACATGAGACTCGAGACCTGAGATTTCACTCAGGCGTACAAGTGAGTTAATTTATACTTATTGTATACACTTCGGTTCGCGAAGATGCGAATTTGTGTCTTAATTTAGTAGTACCGATCTTTCAGAAAAAGAGTTCCTTTATATCAATTTGAAAATTTGACAATGAGTCAATTTGAAAATTTCTCACTTTAATAGTCAATAGTTTTTATCATGCACGGTTTCATAAGTACTTGACAATAACTACTTCAAACACGGATGGAGATATTTGAGCGCACCTACATTAGGGAAAATGACATTTCTCCCTTTAAAGATTCGAGCTAAAACCACTAATGAATTAAAGGAAATTTTCAAATTTTCAAATTGGTAATTGGCTCATTATTAAGTCGCGCAAGGGATAGGAGTGGAAATGAGCCTGCTAAGGAGCGCACTGAGCGGCGG
>JAHDGT010000007.1 GCA_020631675.1 Bacteroidota bacterium | reverse complement strand
AGTTGATTTTTTTCAAATTCATTTCCCCCGCGCAAGGGATAGGAGTGGTATTAAGTGTGCTGAATGGCGAGTGAGTGCGCCTATTGCGGGGGCGGCCCAGAGGTAGCCACCGCAATAGGCAGCAAGGAACCGCCAGGCAGTGCGCTTAATAAGAACGGATAGCCCGGTGACCGCAGTGAAAGCTGGCGCTTTCTTAGACCCGAGACATGAGACTCGAGACATGAGATTTTCTACTCGACGTCGATTTTTCTTTTTTTACTAAAGCCAGTTTTTATTGCGGGCATGCGCCCTGCATTTACATTTACATCCACACCTACAAACTCAACCAATAATTCACTTTCAGCACCAAGCCCCAATTCTTCTGCATACCATTGAGCGTATTGACATTATCGGTAAAGACCAAGAAGACATCACTCAGCGGGGCGAAACGCCATTGCAGGCGGGTGTTCACATTGAAGTTGTCTGCCTGGGTGTTGTATTGTAAGAAGGTGGTGAGAAAGAGCGTGCGTGTAAAGGTCAGCTCCAGGCGAGGGGCGATGAGCAGTAGTTGGCTATCCCCATAGCCCTCCGGGAATTCAATTTGATTGTAGTTGAAATTCACGCCTATTATGCCCCAAGGTTGAAGACGGTAGTTGACATCCGTGCGCAGTGTTAGCTTGCTGCCATTGTAGAAGCCGCCATACAGGGCGGATACCGAACCATACAAGCGATTGAGCTTACTTCTGGAGTAAGAGATGCCCGCGTCTTGATATTTGTACAAAGCTGGTTGAAGCAGGGAATCCATTTTACCCGTGATATTAGTGGGGTAGAGGAGTTGTCGTTTGTAATTATTGAAAGATACGCTCAACTCACTGCGGTCTATGAATTGCAGGGTCGTTGACAATTCACCATCTCGATCCAAGAAACTAAAATCGGGACGAACGAAAAATTTACCTGTATAGTCAATACCTATGCTGCGTAATTGCGGACTGTTATCTAAAAACCAACGGTAGCCTAAATTGTGTAAAGTGGTGACATAAGGCACGGCCAACTGTTCACCAGTTTCATCATTACGCTGATATAACTCCTGTAAAAAACCAACATCGGCTCTATGATCGCCGCCCATATACTCGGCTGTGATAAAACTGTATAAATTCCTGCCTCTATATCTAACCGCTAGTACACTGCTTGCCCGATCAAAAGCATTGTTGCTTAAAGCTTCACTCCCATCATCGCGCTTCGTAAAACTTTGATGATAAAAACCATCTATCGTCCACAGCTTATTGTTGCTTTGGTAGTTGAACTCCGCACCTGCTAGGGTATTCCGGTCATCTCCATCAAATTGATAGCCATCAAATGCTTGTCGGTTCACCACAAAACCACTGATCGCCGAGCGTTTTCCGATCTGCCGCTGCAAACTGAACATACCGAAATTCTGACTCTGCACCCCGCCCGGCACCCCTTCGGTCTGTATGTTCATCAAGCCCATGCGCCACTTTTCATTCAGATTACCCGTTAGTCGGGCACCAAATAAAATAGGAACGCCCAAACCAATTCTTCTGGAGAAAAACGGACGAATGGGCGATACCCCAAGATTAAACAAATCACTGTTCTCCACAAAGAACTGCCGCTGCTCTGGAAAGAATAATTGTACCCGATCTAAATTGGTGACCTGTCGATCCACTTCCACTTGTGCGAAATCGGGATTGACCGTCAGGTCCAGATTCATGGAGCTGCTCAAAGCTATTTTCGCATCCATGCCCGCATTGGGTTCAACGCTAACATCTCCATCCCCATCTTCTAAATCTCGTGAAGCACTGGCGGTCACATAAGGAATCAAAGACACATTCCCACCCGTTTTTCTGGGCGGCTTATCCCAGAGCAGTTCCCCTGTGAAATTCAAGCTGGCCACATTGTTCTGCGTAGGTACCGATTGCCAAGTAGAAGTCTCTGGTCGCTTCAAGTCATTACGCGCGAAATTGATGCGCCACACTTTTTTAGAAGGATCAAAACCAAAGCTCTTAAAAGGTATCGCCATTTCCACCACCCAAGCATCCTCGTTTTTCTGTACGGCCGACCACCACTTCGCGTTCCAGCTTGTGGTCACGCCAAACTGCCCACCGCTCTGCACCAGACCATCGCGCTCTACCCCATCCGGATTTACGGCAAAGCTATAGCCGGTTCTTTCATCTCCCTGCGGATTCAAAAAAATAGCGAACGCGTCTGTTATCGGAAAAGAAAAATCACGCTTCAAAGACTGTATCACAAAATCGCCATCCACTTCGTCATAGCAAACCGCCCCCACGTACAAAAAGCGATCATCATAGGTCATGCGTACCTCCGTTTTAGAAGCCGCTGCCGCTTGATCATCCGGGTAAGACTGCTGAAAAGCATCGGCAACATCCGCACTTGTCCAATCCGCCTCGTCCAGCACCCCATCTAATTTAATTTCGGTATTCGCTTTTTTAATGCCCAAACTTTTTGTGGTCTCGCTTTGAGCCCAAGCTGGCATCACTGAAAAAAATGACAAGCACAGACAACACCCCAGCAAAAAAAGAATAGGGTGCTTACACATATAAAATAGAGATACGCTCACAAGTGGCTTAGTTTTTGGACAGCTTCGCATGAAAGAATGAACAACTTGGCAAAGCTAAGCAATCACACTCTCTCTTATTTATATTACTGTTACGTTTTTACAGGGCGCATGCCCGCCTGCGGCAGGTCACCGGGCTATCCGTTGCAATTCGGGTGCTGTTCGCTGCTTCGCTGGCAGGCATAAAAATGGCTACCTCTGGGCCGCCTTTTTATGCCGCCGCTCAGTGCGCTCCTTAGCCCCCTCATTTCCACTCCTATCCCTTGCGCGAGCAAATGGGAAAAGGGTGCCTTAACGCCTAAGTTATCAACATTAAAGCATTAAATCGGTTGATAAGTATCACTGGGCTTCACGAGTCTGTCAAATAGGTCAGATAGTGGGGGGATAAAACGTTTTAGCTTTGGTATTCTAAGAAAGTTACTGTAATATTGCGGCATAATAAAAGTGCTTAATAAAGAGCACACTTCTTCCTTCTTTCGTGATATTTCGCGCTTCATCTTTATCATTGACGAACAATAGGTTTTCAAGGAACGTCCCTCTTTAAATTGCTTACAGTTCCATTTGCCTCCCTTCTTTCGATGATAGCAGCACGGTTCTATAATTTTTTAGTGATTTCACTTCCCTTATCGCATCCTGCGAGATGATGATGGCATGTTACGTTCACAGCAAGATTCTTATTACAAACAAACATATATAGATGTACGATATTCTGCAGCTCAATGAAATGATCGTGCCGGAGTTGAAAGATATCGCTGAGGCCTTGAACATTGAGAAATACAAAAGACTCAATAAACAGGAACTCATCTTCAAAATTCTGGATAAGCAAGCACTTCAAGATGGTAGTGACCAACTTGATAAAAAAAGTGCTTCTTCAGCTAAAAGTAGCACCAGTAAAAAAGAAGAAACCCGTAAACCCAGACGTAGAGGTGCTGGTGCTAAAACGGGTTCGGTATTGAAAGATGCGGCCAAGCAACTTCAGCCTGAAATTTCAGCTGATGATCATGCTATTGCCGATGATGTCTCTGCGAAAAATGGCAGTGCCCAAGAAGAGCCAGCGCCATCTTCTGAAAGAGTGAAGGAATATCCTCGTGAGCGTGAACGTGAACGTGAGCGCGATAGTAGAGAGCGTGATAGTCGATCCAGTAGAGGAGGAGTCCGTGACAGTAGAGATAGAGATAATAGAGGTCGCTCATTCCGCGATAGAGATAATAGAGGCAGAGACCGTGATCGTGAGCGTGACCGCGACCGCGACCGCGATAGTAGAGATTACCGCGACTCCAATGAGCGTGTAGATAGAGATAGCGCTCGCTCTAGAGACAATAGAGATCGCGACCGTGATCGCGACAAGCGTTCTTCCAATAGAAACAGCTTTAACATTGAGGTGGATGCCGCCATTACAGGTGATGGTGTATTAGAAATGATGAGCGATGGCTATGGTTTCTTACGCAGTGCGGATTACAACTACCTCACCTCTCCGGATGATATTTACGTATCTCCTTCTCAGATCAAATTATTTGGTTTGAAAACCGGTGATAGTGTACGAGGTTCTATTCGCCCTCCGAAAGAAGGGGAGAAATATTTCGCTTTGCTCAAGGTGATCGCTATTAATGGTCGCCGTCCGGAAGAAGTAAGAGAACGGGTACCTTTTGATTACCTAACGCCATTGTTCCCGAACGAGAAATTCAACATCTCTACCAACGGTAATCTTTCTACACGTATCGTTGACCTGTTCACGCCAATTGGTAAGGGGCAGCGTGGTTTGATCGTGGCACAGCCAAAAACGGGTAAAACCTTTTTACTGAAAGACATTGCCAATGCGATCGCCAAAAATCATCCGGAAGTATACCTCATGATTCTACTGATCGATGAGCGTCCGGAAGAGGTGACAGATATGCAACGCAGTGTGCGTGCGGAAGTGATCGCTTCTACCTTTGACGAACCGGCTGACCGACATGTTAAAGTGTCAAATCTGGTTTTAGAGAAGTCGAAACGCTTGGTGGAATGTGGGCACGACGTAGTGATCTTATTAGATTCGATCACCCGTTTAGCAAGAGCGCACAATACCGTAGCCCCTGCCTCCGGTAAGGTCTTGAGTGGTGGTGTGGAAGCAAATGCACTGCACAAGCCTAAGAAGTTCTTCGGTGCGGCTCGTAATATCGAAGAAGGAGGTTCCTTAACCATCTTGGCTACCGCATTGATCGACACAGGAAGTAAAATGGATGCCGTGATCTTTGAAGAATTCAAGGGTACAGGTAATATGGAGCTTCAGTTAGATCGCAGCTTGTCGAACCGTCGTATTTATCCTGCTATTGATGTAATGGCATCTAGTACTCGTCGTGATGACTTCTTACTGGATCGTGAGGTATCACAACGTTTAGCCATTCTTCGTAACCACTTGGCGGATATGAAAACTGATGAGGCGATGAACTTCATGCTCAACCAAATTAAAGGAACAAGAACGAACGAAGAGTTCTTGATTTCAATGAATCGATAAATTATCGGGTCAACAAAGCATTAGTTTCAATTAAAACCACTATATTTGCAGGCCGTTTTGCAGCCTTCCCTGCTGTGAACTGTTTCCAAATCAGATTAGAGTAGTATTGTATCATGAAAAGGACTTTCCAACCCTCGCGTCGTAAGCGTAAGAATAAGCATGGTTTCCGTGAGCGTATGTCGACGAAAGCCGGACGTAAAGTATTAGCTCGTCGTCGTGCTAAAGGACGTAAGAAACTAACTGTATCTGACGAAATTCGTTTGAAGCACGGTTGGTAAACTAAATAGTTCACCTATTTAGAACAGAGATGTTTTATTCATTTCTTTCTATGTGGTAAACATCATACAGTTTGTAGGCAGGCTACGATACAAAAGTATTGTACACTTGCGTACAAACACTTGCGTTGTCCTGAGCGTTTTCTTTAAACCGCTCGGGACAACGTTTTTTTGTTTCACTTGCACTCACTCTTCCCCGAAACACAGATGCAGCGTATGCATACGCTTAATAAATACGAACGCTTAAAGAGCAAAAAGCTGATCGAGCGATTATTTAAAGAAGGAAATCGGTTTTCTGTTTTTCCTTTTAAAGTGGTGGTATTGGCCGGATCCTTTGAGAATAGTAGCTCTCCTGTGCAATTCGGCATAAGTGTGCCCAATAAAGTAGTTCCCAAAGCAGTGAATCGGAATAGGATCAAGCGGCAAGTAAGGGAAGCATGGCGGCAGAATAAGCTAAGTCTTTACGAGCAACTACAAAAAACAGAGACTTCAGCAGATGGGCAAGTGATTCAATTGTGTGTGATGTTGATCTTCACCAGCAAGAAAGCCTGTACTTTCGATTTTATTCAGCGTAAATTGCGTAAGGTCATTTTTCAACTTGGTGAGCACTATGGATAAATCGAATATACCTTCTGATAAAACGCCCGATCCTGCTAAGGCTAAGGAGGCCACTCATAAGGAGAAGGGCCAAGAAAACAGTCGTTCATTTATTCGTATCCTACTGTATCCGCTGGAGGTTTTATTTTTAGGGCTGGTCAGATTTTATCAACTATTTATTTCTCCCTTGCTCCCGCCTAGCTGTAGGTATACGCCTACTTGCTCTCAATATACCTTAGAGGCTTTAAGAAAATACGGACCGATAAAAGGGGGCTGCTTAGCTGCAAAGCGCATTGCTTCTTGCCACCCTTGGGGCGGGCATGGGCATGATCCTGTACCTTGAACAAACTACCTCACTTCACTATTAGCGATAGAAGTTATTTCTGTTCGTAGTCGTATTGTTATTGCCCAACAAATGGCGCAATACTTTTGAAACCGCTGCCAAATCCACAAAGGGTGGTAACTCTCCTAAGCCGTACTGTAAAAATCGCTTTTTATCCTCTTGCTCAACTTTTCTGTACACATCATCCCCATAATTCCCTTTTGTGGAATCATGTGCTTGCGCTTTGGCTTCGCTGATCATCCAGGTCAGTACATCATCTACTAAGGACAGTAGGTCTTCCCAGCGATCGTAAATATTTTGCAGCACACCAACATCCTGATGCGCATCTTCGAATAAGCAGAGTTCTATGAATGGCTCTGCCAGTTCTACACGCTTGCCCGCCACTCGCATTTGTGGGAACAGTTTTTCGTACTCGCCCAGATCCGCCAATTCATTTAAATGGGAGGTGATCAATACGTATTGATGGGTTTCCGGGAATAAGGAAGGCATCATTTCTTGTAAGAGCAAGCACAAGCTGGCTGTTGTACGAGGCACATCAATTTCATTCGCACCATTGAGCCTGCGCAGATCGATAGACATGGTCAACACACGCCCTAATGGGTAGTTTCTCACTGGCACTTCATCTTGGCGCACAACCGTATAGGTGTGCTCATTAGGGTGAAGGCTGATGCCATTATTAAAAGAGCAGTAGCCTTTTGTACGTACCTCGAACTGCCCCTCTCCCAATTGCATGGAAAAGCGGTCGCGCAGCTCTACTTGTGATTCGTTCGACTTAGGCGCGTCTAATCTTTTGAGTACTACTTCTCTGTCCGGGCGATAGATGAGTTGGCGACGAGGGTCGTGCTGGTTGGTTCTCAGTTTGTTATTACGGGCATCAAAGCCTTTGATCTGATAGCTCTTTCCGCCAAAAGCTACTACCTGGTTGGGCAGATAATTTTGGAAAAGTAGATCATAGCTGATCACCGATAGAATATTCTGCGAATTGTCTAAGATGTGTACATCTTGTAAGAAGTTCAGATTGAGGTCTTCTTTGATCCGGCTCAACAAGCTATAAGTAACCAATTCTTCAAACTTCCCTGTCTTTCTATTGAACTGCCTTTTCAGCTGCGTTTGCAATAGGTCATTCGCAATGATGTCAATATTAAAGGCATCCCAGAAAAGTGATTGTAAGCTCTTTGAGATGAATCTCGTATCTGGTAGTACCGCTTCCATTTCTTGTGAAACGGCTTGTTCGCTGCATTCACCAGCCACCAACATTTCAAGTAGGCGACGGGCTAACTCAAAGCGATTCTTCACCAAACGGCCTGTAAAGGGCAAGAGTGGTGTGCGTAAGAAATAATCGGCATGGGCGATCAAATAGTCACGCAGTAGATAAGGCGGACTAACCACTTGAACGAAGACATGCTCTTGTCCGTAGTGGTACCAGTTTCTGAGCGTGCTGATCGCATTAAAATTGGTATCTCTGGCAATGATGAAACTGTTCTGTTCTTGCGGTAATAAGAAACTCAACTCATCGCAACTCAACTCGTGTTCGGCCGTGTATTTTAGACTGTGTGCTGGCACTGGGCTAGGGCGCAAGCTCTTTTTATTATTATCTGTATTTGACAGTTGGTCTTGATAGGGCAGATCATTCTGCTCTACCAGGGCTATGTTCTGTATTTGGTCTCTTCGTGCCAATAAAGACAACACGGCTTCTGCCCCTAGATCTTTTTGAATATCTCCTGTTAAGAGCTTGTTTTGGAAGGGTAATCCGTTCTCCGACTTCCAGAAAAGGAGATAAGAAGCTTTTGGTCGCTCGTGATCCATGCGGGTTTCCCGCATATTGGTTTTGATGTGCAGGTTTCTTTCTACCGCATCATCTATCATATGGCGGGAGCGGGAAAGGACTATATTTTGTATTTGGTCGTTGCGCTCGCGCAATAGCTGAATGAGTACGCTGTTCGCCGAAAGAGAGGTGGACAGCAAAGCTTCAGCCTGCACATATACCACGGTACGCAATTGCTTGAACCAAGGATTATCTAAGACTTGCTTTTCCAATAAGTCATCCGCACTGCTCACTACTAGGGAACGAGTGAGTGGAATATCTCCTGCTTTGGTGAATTTCTGTGCTTTCCAGAAATCGCGATTGCCTGCTGTTTCGTACAATTCTTGCTCTACCCATTTTACTAGGGTTTCATGATAGTCAGAATTGACGTGACAGCGTTCTGGTGTAAGTACGAGCACATGCTCCCCGTCCATTAGGCGGCGTAGCAGGATGTAGAATAGTATAGGGGCGGATTTATCTACGATCACATCATCCACCAATAGATCATTGCGGCGTAGGAGATGCAATAAAATATCCGCATCCTGGCGGCTGACCAGATGTCCGCTGTCTTTTAAAGCTTGCATGGCCAGTGCTACTTCTGGCGTATAGTTGATGCTTGCTGTAGGTGGCGGGGCAGGTGGTGTATTGTCTTGAAAACGCCAAGCCAGTAGCAAGTGCTCGGGAAATACTTTTTGGTATTCTTCCCATAGGCGTTCGTAATCTTCGGCTATCGAGTCATCTTCTGGGGCTAAGACGGGGGCGGCCACTTTGTCTTTTGCCGTGTCTTGTGACAAGTACCAATAGCTTTCCAGCACGATCAGTAGGGCGAATGGGGAGTACATTGGAATGTACGGCCACTCGTAGCCGTATCTGAACTTCACGTAAGCACGTGCGATGGTGTATATGGTGAGCAGAGCGAAAAGCACACCCAAAGTCAAGGATAGGTATCGGAAAAAGAAATGCGCAAAAGCATAAGAACGCTTAAGTACGGGTTGCTTAGCCTCGTCTAAGGTATATGCAATGGAGAATTTAGAAGGTTGGGGTATTTTCTTGCGAATGCGGAATTCATCTAGTGCGTTCATCGCCAAGCGAATCATGGCATAGATCAAAGTGATGCCTAAACAGAAAAACAAATCTCCGATACCTTCGGCATTCAATTCAGCAGAGAAGGCTCTTAAAGCTTGTAGGATGTTAGCCAGCACGGGCACGCCCATCAAACGCTCCCACGAAAAAAAGGTGTAAATCGCTCCCAGCGAAAAGAGGATAGAAATAGGTGGCCAGATCCACTGTCTATGCCGGAGTCCTTTTTTCTCATTGTACAGCCCTAGCCGCAATAGTCCGAATACTGAACCAGCCGATAGGAGTATACCCAGTAAGATTTGTAACAATGAGAGTAGGTTCATGAGCGATGTATTGCTTTTGCCTTAATGGTCTACTTTTGCCTATCCCCGCGCAAGGGATAGGAGTGGTATGAGGTAGCCCCCAAGGCTATTGAGCGGCGGCGTACAAAGGCGGCCCAGAGGTAGCCATTTGTACGCCTGCCAGCGAAAAGCCTTGGGGGTTGCCGAATTTAACGGATAGCCCGACCACGCAGTAGAAAGCTAACGCTTTCAGACGTAAGACATAAGACGCAAGACATAAGAATCGTTCTGTATGCCGAATATCTGAGGATCAGCTTTAGTTAGCTTTTTATTGCGTGGATGCGCCATTATCCATTATATGGACATACCAAGTACGAAAGATAGGGATTAGGCATATGACGCCCAAATCAAGCAGGCTAAACCGTATAAGGATAGTAGACAAAGCCCGCATCTGACTTGCCCGATAGCACGAAAACGCAGGCGTGGCGATTGACTTCCTTATAGGAGTTGATGAAATGCTGGATGCGCGATTCTGAGATGATCTTTTTATGGACGAACTCCCCTAAAATGGAGAGATTGATGTTCCAATCCAGCCCGCTTTCTTCTCCTGCGAGGATGACCGATTTGCCCAGATTCAAGAAGGACTCGCGGTGGGCGATGAAAATGGGGTAAGGAGACACCTCATTTTCAATGACCGTGAGTGCCATGATCTTGAGTTGATCCTCTACCAATTTCAGATCACGCTCTAAGCTTTCGAGTAGTTGTTCTGGTATGTTGATATCCATAATGATTAACGGGCGGTTGTTGTTTTAAAGTTCCTTGAAGTGCGAACAAGGCGGTATAGGAGATGCAAAGATCGTATCTTTAGCGATCTCGTGAATAAAAAATATCAGATTATGCCTAGTGAAATTTTTGAGGCGGCAGTGGCGCGCACCAAGTCCATTACCAAGCGCCCTTCTAATGAGCAATTGTTGACTTTGTATGCTTTGTACAAGCAGGTAACGGTTGGTGATGTAAGTGGAAAACGTCCGGGAATGTTTGATCTGAAAGGACGTGCGAAGTATGATGCTTGGGCGGGTATTAAGGGCAAAAGCGCGGATGAAGCCGAAACGGAATACATTGCTTTAGTAGACGAGTTAGCGGCAGCCTAAATAACTATATGGCAACGATTTCTCCCCATGCGGAGAGGTCGAAATTGTTGCAGCCCACGCCTTCGGTGGATTTATAGCCACTTTCTGAATTACAGACTTGGCAGGGGTGTACGCAGCCTCTTTCTCTTGCTTTTTTATTGATCTGTTTGGGAATATCGACCAGGGCTTCTTCGTAGCGGTCCAGCAGTTTTTCGGCGGAATCGTGGAAGGTGCCCACAATGGGGCTTTGCGGTAAGCAGCAGAGGTGCACGGTGCCTTGTTGTCCGTTGACCAATAAGCCAGAGGAGCGAGCGAAGCAAGAACGCCCGGGCAAACCGATGGGTAAAATACGTTGAAGTAGATTGGGCTGATTACCTTCTTCTCCCACTGCGCCTCTTCCTGTTGGGAAGAAGACGGGGTTGTCGTACATTTTTACGACTTCTTTATACTGCTCTAAGCGTTCCTCCACTTTCTCATTGACGGTATCGGGATTGACGATGATGGTCAATTTTTCAGTGCCCAGCGTTTGGAATACGCCTTCTGGTGAGCCACTGCGCAAGGTGGTGTAGAGGAAGAATTGCGCGATATGCGGATGTGCGTCTACCTTTTGTGCTAAGTGCTCAACATAAGAACGACGCATCATGGGTTCCCCTCCATATAGGTGCAGTTCAATGGGGTTGCCGTGTCTCTTGTAAAGTTCATCTACTAAGTTGAACAGTAAAGCCTCTCCACTATCGGGAAAACTTGGTGGCTTACCCGGCAAGGAATCCACACAGCAGAAGTCGCAGCCATAGGGACAATCCCAGAAGGGTACGTAAAATAGTTTGTCGTAGGTGGGTTTGTCAATGAGTCGTTGCCAGAGAGATTGCGCCATAGATTTTCAGACATAAGAAAAGCGTGCTTCGATCATCGAAGCACGCTTTTGTTGTATTAACTATTTAAGTAGCCTTTCTTACTCTTTCTCGCTAGTAAGCGAAGCACCGATGTACTCTCTGTTCAAGCGAGCGATATTGGTCAAAGAAATCTCTTTCGGGCAGACCGCATGGCAAGCACCCGTATTGGTACAAGCACCGAAGCCTTCGCTATCGTGTGCTTTCATCATGCTGTTTACTCTGCGTTTCGCCTCCGCTTTACCTTGTGGCAGTAGGTTCAAGTGAGATACTTTCGCACTCAAGAACAGCATAGCCGAAGAGTTCTTACAAGACGCTACGCAAGCCCCACAACCGATACAAACCGCTGCGTTCATTGCCTCATTAGACAAGTCTTTCTCGATAGGAATGGCGTTCGCATCGATGGCGTTACCCGTGTTGATGGAGATGTAGCCACCTGCTTGAATGATACGATCAAAAGCGGAACGATCCACCATTAAGTCTTTGATCACAGGGAAAGCCTTGGCTCTCCACGGCTCGATCGTGATGGTATCTCCATCTTTGAAAGAGCGCATGTGCAATTGGCAAGTGGTGGTTGCTTTTTCTGGTCCGTGCGGTGTACCATTGATGTACATGCTGCACATACCACAGATACCCTCACGACAGTCGTGATCAAAAGTGACCGGGTCTTTCTTTTCGGTAAGGAGATTTTGATTCAATACATCGATCATCTCCAAGAAGGACATATCGTCGTCGATGCCATCTAATGGGTATGTCTCAAAGCGACCTTTATCTTTCGGTCCGTTTTGTCTCCAAACTTTAATGGTGAACTTCATAGCTCAGTATATACATGATGGGGCAGTAGAAAAAGCTGCACCACGGATTAACTTTAATCAACTTATTTGTAAGAACGCGTCTTCAGCTCCACATTGTCGAATACCAATTCTTCTTTATGGAGATTAGGTTCATTTGGTTTACCGCCATACTCCCAAGCGGCCACATAGGTGTAGTCGGCATCATTACGAGCGGCTTCCCCTTCTTCTGTGCGGTACTCCTCGCGGAAGTGCCCACCACAAGATTCGTTTCTATCCAAAGCATCGCGGCACATCAGCTCCCCTAATTCAAGGAAGTCGGCTACTCGCCCTGCTTTCTCTAATTCCACGTTCGTGCCACTGGCATCGCCTGGAATGAAAACGTTAGACCAGAACTCTTCGCGTAGGGCTTGGATCTCACTGATCGCTTGTTTCAATCCTTCGGCATTACGTGCCATACCGCACTTGTCCCACATGATCTTACCTAAAGCCATATGGAAATCATCAACGGTTCTATCTCCCTGTATGCTCAATAGCTTTTGAAGGCGGTCTTTCACTTCCTGCTCTGCTTTGTCGAAAGCAGGGTGGTCGCTTGAGATCTCACCAGTACGGATCTCACCACTCAAGTAGCTACCGATGGTATAAGGTAGTACGAAATAGCCATCTGCCAAGCCTTGCATCAATGCCGAAGCACCTAAGCGGTTCGCACCGTGATCACTGAAGTTCGCTTCACCTACTGCGTACAGACCAGGAACGGTAGTACTCAATTCATAATCTACCCATAAGCCTCCCATCGTATAGTGTACCGCAGGGAAGATGC
This sequence comes from Bacteroidota bacterium, assembly GCA_020631675.1. GTDB lineage: Bacteria > Bacteroidota > Bacteroidia > Chitinophagales > UBA2359 > JAHDGT01. The sequence goes on along the minus strand of JAHDGT010000007.1, from coordinate 14,167 downwards.
GCATAGGTACTTTGTAAGGGTTCTCATCCGTGATACGCTCGTACATGGAGAACAGGTTACCATAGCGTTCGCGAATGGTATCCTCTCCTAAACGCTTGATCGCCGAAGAGAAATCTAAATAAACCGCATAACCTGTTTTACCTACGCCACGACCTTCATCACAAACGTACTTCGCAGCACGAGATGCCACATCACGAGGCACTAAGTTACCGAAGGCAGGATAGATGCGCTCTAAGTAGTAATCGCGGTCTTCTTCTTTTATTGAAAGTGGATCCTTACCACAATCTTCTTTTCGTTTGGGCACCCATACTCTACCATCATTACGCAAGCTCTCACTCATCAAAGTCAACTTACTTTGAAAGCCACCGCTTACGGGAATACAAGTTGGGTGAATTTGTGTGAAACAAGGGTTAGCGAAGTAAGCACCTTTCTTGTGCGCTTTCCAAGCGGCGGTCACATTACTACCCATCGCATTGGTAGATAGGAAGAATACATTACCATACCCCCCCGTTGCTAATACCACAGCGTGCGCACTATGGCGCTCTATTTCTCCGGTCACCAGGTTACGAGCGATGATACCGCGGGCTTTGCCATCTACCACCACCACATCTAACATCTCATGGCGGTTGTACATTTCTACTGTTCCCGCTGCTATCTGGCGACTCAATGCGCTATAAGCACCGATCAACAACTGCTGACCTGTTTGCCCACGAGCATAGAAGGTACGAGATACTTGCACCCCACCAAAAGAACGGTTCGCTAATAAGCCACCGTATTCTCTAGCGAAAGGTACGCCTTGTGCCGCGCACTGATCAATGATCTGCACACTGGCTTCTGCCAAACGATGAACATTAGACTCACGAGAGCGATAGTCACCTCCTTTGATCGTATCGTAGAACAAACGGTAAACACTGTCCCCATCATTCTGATAGTTCTTTGCTGCGTTTATTCCTCCTTGTGCGGCGATACTGTGCGCTCTACGTGGAGAGTCTTGGAAACAGAAGCATTTCACATTGTACCCTAACTCACCCATTGTAGCTGCGGCGGAAGCACCTGCTAATCCTGACCCTACAACGATCACGTCTATACGACGCTTGTTGTTAGGTGCGACAAGGTTAACCTTGGATTTATAATTCGTCCACTTATCCGCTAATGGACCTTCTGGAGTTTTAGAGACTAGTCTCGTCATGATTCTTTTTCTTCTATGGAGAACAGAACAGGAATGCACACGATAGTGCTTATCCCAACAAGAATTTTAATGGAATGATCGCGAAGCCAAGTGGTACCAAGATGGAGAACACATAGCCCAAGCCTTTAACCATTGGCGTGTACTTACTGTGATTCAAACCCAAGGTCTGGAAAGCACTTTGGAAGCCGTGCCATAAATGGAAGGCGATCGCGATTTGTGCTACTACATATAAGATGGCGATCCAGGGCACTTCAAATGCTGTAGCGATCTTATCATAAGGAGCGATGCTGCCCGAAGCAACATCTCCGAATTTGAACTGATACCAGAACTGCGCCATGTGGATGGCGATGAAGATGAACATCAATGAACCCAATAAGGCCATATTGCGAGAAGCGAAAGAAGCATCATTCGCTTTTTTCACTGCATAGCCTACACCTCCACGGGCAGCTCTATTTTGTTGCCAAAGTAGAATGCCACGTACCGTATGCAGCAAAATGGAGAAGTAGAGTATGAAGGATACAGCTTTGATGAACGGGTTCTTGGACATCATCTCGGAATAGGCATTGAAGGCCGCACCTCCGTCGTTGAGTAATAACTGTAAATTACCCACTAAGTGTATCAATAAGAACAAGCACAGGAATAATCCTGTCAAGCTCATGATGACTTTTTTTCCGATCGTTGAAGTGAAAAATTCGGTGATCCAGTTCATGTGATTGATTTGGATGTTGGAGGACGTCCGCTATAAAACGGCTGAACCATAAAAAAACGAAAATAGAGCATCTTTAATGCGTCCACAAATCTATATAATTATGTGTTATCAGACCGCGAACAAGCGTTTTTTTTAGTCGATAACCGACCATCCCACTGTCACAAATGCCTTAGAAAAACAACAGCTTCGTCTAGTAATTGTTGACAGGAGCGGGAATTATCAATTTTTGGAGAAGACTTATCCGTATTCTTCGATCTTGGTACGCAACCATTTGGAGACATCAAAGAACATCGTGACGCCCCTTTCTTGAGCTTCCGGCCCTAAAGATTCAAAGTAGCCCAAGTAATCGGAATAGGTAGCTAATTGCTCTGTTTCTTTTGATAATTGCTCCAACATACTTAAGAATAGATGTTCGTAGCGAGATTTCCGTCTGTGGTTTTTAATGTAACTTTTCGCCTCGTTGACTAAATTGCTCAAAGTGGAATAATCCTCTTGCTCCACACAGATCAGGCCGTGTAAGCAATAGGCGAATGCATGGATATCTTCTGAGCTGCTATCAGACATCGCATGCTGTATTTTTTCCAGCCAGTGAATCGTTTCTTCATATTTACTCAAAAAGAAGAGGTTAACAGCCACCGAGATATAAGCGATCATATTAGTAGTGGGAGCAACCATATCTGGCGACTCCAGTAGTGCTGTTACTTCTTCGAGCTGATCATATGTAGCTTGGTAATCCCCTTTTTTCAAATTCAGCTGAGCACGACAACTAAAGGTACGCAGCTTCACCTCTCGGATCAGATCGTCATTGAAAGAAAAATAGGCTGGCAATCCGCTGAAATTCTCTATCTCGGATTCTGCCAATTCGTACTCATTATCCAGCAGTAAAATGGACAAGTAGTTGTGATAGCTGGAAATCGTGAAACGCTTCTCCGCCAGAGAAGCATATTGATCACTCAAGGTCAGCTCTAAGAAGCGACGGTAGTGTTTACAACTTTGGTCGTAATCCTTCAAGTTGGCCAAAGACATGCCTTTGATCAAATTGTACATCCGACGTGCCTTGTTGCTGCGGCAACGCTCTTCGCTGTCTAAGCTAGGGTGTTTCAATAGGCTTTTTAAGAAAGCCAGCTCCGCCCCTTCCATAACCAGACTATGAGAAGATATACTGGCGTTCAGGCGATCCAACAAGCCCATGTATTCCAAATAATTCGCCCAATTTTTAAAATTGTTAGAGCGGGCCATGAACACCGCCTTCAAGCTGGGCACTTCTTCTACATGTCCGTGAATAATACTTTGGTAATAATACACCCTGTTCAATATATCGAACATATCATAGGTCAAAGCATGTTGCTCCAGACTGTTCAATATGCTATTTGCCGCCTTATAGGAATGACGGATCAATAGCGACTCCACTAAAATCAAGCTGGCGTCCGCCAAATGATCTTTAGAGTGGGTGATCTCATCGCTCAATATCGCACAAACCTTAAAAGGCGTCTCTTGACGGATCTTCTTAGCTAATGTGCTGTCATTAGCCATTAACTCCGGATGACTGATATCCGAGGTAAGCCAACTTTTTAGCAGAGGACGTTTCTCCTCCACATATAAATTGAGCCATGTTGCCCGTTCAGCATCACTGAGCGACATCAATAATTCCCTAACTTCCGATAGTGTGAGGAGCATATAGGTTCAATAAGAAAAATCAATACCAGGTGAAGGTGTTTGTAAGATATACTATCTTGACAAAAAAAGCATTGTTGGTCATACATTCAAGGATGCTCAACACCCTTAACACTTACCACTACAGCTCAAGTCTCTAAGCACGACTTTAAATCATTTATTGATTTAAAGCGTATTCGCAATGAACGCCTTCGTTATGGAAGAAAAACCAACATTTTATCAAAAAGTCTACGCATTAGTAAGACAAATCCCAGAAGGTCGTGTTACTAGTTATGGTGCAATCGCCCGTTACCTAGGTTCTGCGGGAGCCGCAAGAATGGTCGGTTGGGCAATGAACAACTCGCACACGCAAGCCCCCCCTGTGCCAGCACACCGAGTAGTGAACAGAATAGGATTACTAAGCGGCAAACTTCATTTTGGAGATGCAAAGACCATGCAAAACCTTTTGGAACAAGAAGGTTTACAAATAAAAAATGATCAGATAGTAGATTTCGCACTTTATTTTTGGGATCCCATGCAAGAATTGGGTCCGCCCATAGATTGATTCGTCCATTTTTTTTGATGACATATCCATAAGCCGTTCCGCAATATTTTCTTATGACACTTACACAATTGGAATACATCGTATCCTTAGATGCCCATCGCCACTTCGCGAAAGCGGCCGATCGTTGTAATGTTACACAGCCTACTTTGAGCGTTCAAATTCAAAAGTTGGAAGAAGAACTGGGTATCATGATCTTTGACAGAACCAAGCATCCTGTCGTACCCACCAATGAAGGTCTGGCCATCATCGAGCAAGCTAAAGAAGTTTTACGCTCTGCTAAATTATTGACCGAAACAGCACGCAGCTCCGGTGAAAGACTCAAAGGCAGCCTGCGCATTGCCATTCTCCCCTCTTTAGCACCTTATTTATTGCCCCTGTTTCTAATGCCTTTCGCCCGTCAACACCCGGAGCTACAGCTGGAAGTGATGGAATTGCATACCTACCAGATCGCAGGGCGTATCGCTCAAGACCGTGCCGACGTGGGCATCGTCATTTCACCTTTTGGTGCTGATGGTTTTTATGAGTTACCGCTTTTCCAAGAACCCGTATGCGCCTATCTGCACCCCGACCACCCGCTCGCGGCTAAAGAAGTGCTCACGGCAGCGGATATTCATCAACATCCACCCATTTTAACAGATGACACTCGTTCTATGCTGCTATCTGTTCAGCAGTTATCGGATCAAGACGACCAAGCCGAACCAGCCCCCCAGCAACTCATCAGTAAAGACTCTCCTGACAATCTGCACTACCTAAGTGGCTCCGTAGAAACGCTGCGTAAAATCGTTGAGCAGCAAGGCGGCATCACTTTATTGCCTCAGTTGGCCACCTACTATATGGGGCAACGCCGCAAAAAATATGTGCGCCACTTCAGCTCTCCTCAACCTATGCGTCAAGTTTCTTTGATCGTGCAGAGGGGATTTCAAAAGCAACGCTTGATAGATGCCATGACCCAATCCATTCAACAAGCCCTGCCTGAAGATTTTATCGTTTGATTTTTTAATTTTCATCATGCCGCGTGCCCGCAATAAAAACTGGCTTTAGGCACCTGTGAAAAATCGACGTCGAGCAGATAATCTCATGTCTCATGTCTCGTATCTCGGGTCTAAGAAAGCGCCAGCTTTCACTGCGGTCACCGGGCTATCCGTTCCAATTCGGGGGCTGTTCGCTGCTTCGCTGGCAGGCATAAAAATGGCTACCTCTGGGCCGCCTTTTTATGCCGCCGCTCAGTGCGCTCCTTAGCCCCCTCATTTCCTCTCCTATCCCTCGCGGATCCCTTATGTGGATACATTAGCCGTGCTTGGCGGTGAAAGCCTGCATCACCTCCACTAAGGCAGCCACACTTTCCAATGGCAACGCATTGTATAAGGACGCGCGGAAGCCACCCACAGAACGATGTCCCGCCAAGGCCATACACCCAGCCTCAGCTGCAAGCTGTAAAAAGCTTTCGCTACGGTCGGCATAGCCCTCCACCAAGTCGAAGGTCACGTTCATCAATGAGCGCGAACCTTCTTTTACCAAAGCTCGGAACAAGGGGTTACGGTCTATTTCCTCGTACAGTAAAGCCGCTTTAGCCGCATTGTTTTTTTGAATCTGTTCTAAGCCCTGTTCCTTGACCCAACGCAAAGTCAACAAACAGCCATAAATCGAAATCACAGGCGGCGTATTGAACATCAGGTTCTTCACATGCGTGCGATAATCGATCATCGTGGGTATGGCGCGGTCTACTTTGCCCAACAATGATTTTTTGACAATTACGATGGTCGTGCCCGCCGGACCAATATTTTTCTGTGCACCAGCATAGATCAGTCCGTGACCAGATAGATCCCCCATTGGCTTGGATAAAATATCGCTACTCATATCCGCCACGATCGGACAAGGGGCACTGATCTGCTCGTGAATCTGCGAACCACTGACCGTATTATTGGTCGTAATATGTAGATAAGCAGGCGGTTCTTCCAACCGGCTGAAATCCGCCTTAGGGATGTGATCATAGCCACTATTCGCCGCACTGCCCACAATGGCTACATTACCAAAATGCTTAGCTTCTTTGATCGCCTTCGCGCTCCACCTTCCCGTATCCAAATAGGCAGCGGTCTGCCCTTCGTTCAATAAGTTAAAAGGCACTTGGTAGAATTGCGTACTCGCTCCACCTGTTAAATACAAAGTTTCGTATTCCTCCGCATCTAAGCCCATCAGCTCCAATAAAAGCGACTTCGCCTCAGAGATGATCTTCACAAAGGTGTCGCTGCGGTGTGAGAGTTCCAGCAGTGACAAACCCATACCTTCATGATCCACTACAGAGCGAGCCAATTGCTCGGTAACCACCTTAGGCAATATGGAGGGTCCAGCGCAGAAATTATGCATTTTCATAATCCAGAACATTTTTTTGAAGCCGCGAAGCTACAGCAAGTCTAACACAATTGCAGTGTTAAGTAGTGTATTTCTAGGCTGCCTCCTTTAGTTTATATACCTTTAGCAAATGCATTCGCGAACAACACATCAAGTCATTATAGGAGCAGCCCAACACATGAAAGAGTTGCAAGACGCGAGCATAGCTCTGGTGGTCAGCTCTCCCCCTTACCCTATGATACAGATGTGGGATGAAGTCATGGCCAAGCAGAACCAGCAAATTGCCTCCGCACTTGACAAGCAGCATGCGCTACTCGCCTTTGAAAGCATGCACCTTGAGTTGGATAAAGTGTGGCAAGAGCTAAATAGAGTGTTAATGCCCGGCGGCTTCGCCTGTATCAATATTGGTGATGCGACACGGTCCATGAACGGGCAATTCGCCCTATACCCCAACCATGCTCGGATCATTTCGGCTTTCCAGCAATTGGGCATGTCCAATTTGCCCAATATATTATGGCGCAAGCCTACCAATGCCCCCAATAAGTTCATGGGTTCGGGTATGTTGCCCGCAGGTGCTTATGTCACGCTGGAGCATGAGTGGATCCTGATTTTCAGAAAGGGCGGTAAACGCCTATTCAAAAGCGAAGCTGAAAAATCAAGACGCAAGGAGAGTGCTTTTTTCTGGGAAGAACGCAACCAGTGGTTTTCCGATCTCTGGCAGCTAAAGGGGGCAAAACAGAAAATGCAAGCAGTAGGCGCGGAAAGTAGAAAAAGAAATGCGGCCTATCCCTTTGAAGTGCCTTATCGACTGATCAATATGTACTCCCTGCAAGGAGATACCGTATTGGATCCCTTCTTAGGAACGGGAACAACGAGTATTGCCGCATTGGCTGCTAGTAGAAACAGCGTCGGCTACGAAATAGACCCATTGCTGAAAGAACTGATCTATCAGCAAATTGAAAACACCCCGATCTCTTTTTATGAAAGCATTCGTTCTGACCGCTTGAAGCAGCATAATGATTTTGTGCTTGAACGAGAAAAAGACCTCAAAAAGTCGCCTCCGAAATACTATAATGCGCACTTGGACAGTAAGGTGATGACCAAGCAGGAAACCGTAATAAACTTACCACAAGTAGCTTCTATAAGTCGAGCGGAAGAATTACTGATCGCCAAGTATGAATAATATACCCGATAGCTTGCCGTAGCGCAAATTCATGAGTTTGCTCTACCCTATTTTTGCAGTAGTCGCGCGAAGGATAGCAGCGGTATAAAGTGCGCTGCATGGCGAGTGAGTGCGCCTATTGCGGGGGCGGCCCAGAGGTAGCCACCGCAATAGGCAGCAACGAACCGACAGGCAGGGTGCTTTATTTAGCGGATAGCCTGGTGACCGCAGTGAAAGCTTGCGCTTTTTAGACTTGAGACATGAGACTCGAGACATGAGATTTTCGTGCAGTACACCGATTATTTTGATGGGTAGAGCGCAGGCTTTTATTGCGGGCACGCGCCCAAATGACAAAGCTCGTATATTAGAGCGTGTAAAGGATTTTAAAACCGTTTTGTAAAAGCATCCCATGCCTTTAACCATCTATAAATCGTCGGCCGGATCGGGGAAGACCTACACTTTGGTGCGGGAATACATCCGTCTGCTGATCAATGCGCCTTTTGAGTACAAGAACATTCTGGCGATCACCTTTACGAATAAGGCGACTTCAGAGATGAAAACTCGGATCGTGAAGAGCTTGGCCAGGATAGCGGATGAAGATGTATCACCCGAAGAGGAGTCGCTCAAGAAAGAGCTGGTGGAACATTTCGACAGTAGGCTTAAGGTGGAGAAAAACGCGGCATTGGCTTTGAGCCTTATCCTGCACAATTATACCGAGTTCAGCGTATCTACGATAGATAGTTTTTTTCAAAAGATCCTGCGTTCCTTTTCAAGGGAGTTGCGAGTGCCGATACGCTATGAATTAGAGATGAACAGTGATCTGGTATTGGATCAGATCATCGCTCAATTGATGATGGAGATCGGTAAGGTGGACGGGCTGACCAAGTGGCTGGTGGATCTGGCGTTTACACAGATGGAAGACGATAGGGGTTGGAAGATCAGTGCCCCGATCAAAGACTTGGGAAAGCAGATATTCAGGGAGTATGTCTGGGAGCAGCTCAAAACTTCTGAGCATGAAGAGTTGGAAAAAATTAAAACAGCACATGAGGAAAAGGCGTCTGCTGAGGTAGAGGAGAAGGAGAAGGAGAAGGACGAGGGAGCGGAGGAAAAACGGCTTACTCAAAAAGAAAAAGAAGCCCAGCAAGCAGCGGCCAGAAAAGCAATATTAGATGCCATTAGAGAGGAACGCTATAAAAAGTTGCAAGATGTCATCCTTCAAATGAGGAAGATGAAACGAGCTTTTGAGGCGGATTTGAAGCAGGCGTCTGCTGATGCTTATGGGCTTATTGAGCATCACGGACTTAAAGCAAGCGATTTTCAGAGTGGTACATTCAATTTTTTTGATAACATTGTTAAGCAAGAATTAGACTGGAGCAAAAAAAAGAGAGTCCTGTCGCTCATTGATGGGAATATGGATGTATGGGCCACTAAGTCCTCTCGTAAACGCGAATTCATTTTAGAAGTCGCACGAAATGGTTTGCATGATCATTTCATGAAAACAGTCAATTACATCAAAGAAAACTTAAAAGACTATCAGAGTGCGAAAGCCGTACTGCGGAACATCCATTTGTATGGCTTATTGAATGACCTGAAAGATAAGCTGCGGGACCACAGAACAGAACAGCGCTTATTATTGATCAGCGATACGAACAACCTATTACGATCGGTGATCGCGGACGGGGACGCGCCTTTTGTTTACGAAAAGGTAGGCTTGCTCTATAAGCACATTCTACTGGACGAGTTTCAGGATACCTCTGTTTATCAGTGGCAAAACCTATTGCCTTTGGTGGAGGATACTTTGGGCAATGGGGATCACACCTTGGTGGTTGGTGATGCGAAGCAAAGTATTTACCGCTTCAGGGGCGGTGATATGGAGTTGCTATTATCCGGGGTGCAGAATGACCTTGCACTATTCAAAGAGCAATCGGAAGTGCTTGACCTGGATTCAAATTATAGATCCAGAGAGCATATCGTTCGCTTTAACAATGCTTTTTTTGCCAGTGCGGTAGCCTTATTGGGCGAAAAGCTCAGTCCTTCAGGTGAAGACCGTATGAAGCAGGCCTATGCTGGTATGGCGCAGAAAGTAGTGAAAAAAGGAGGCGGATTCGTATCAGTGAACTGCTTTGAAAAGGATAAAGAGAACGATCTGGACTGGAAAGAGCAAGCCGAGATACAGTCTATTAAGGAAATACATAGACTGGTCGCGAAAGGTTATGCGCTCAAAGACATGGCTTTTTTAGTGAACACCAATAAGGAGGCGACCGCAATAGCAGAGAAACTAACAGAAGAGGGTATTGCGATTATCTCTTCCGAGTCTTTACGATTGTGTAGGTCCTCTAAGGTGCAATTGCTGATCAGCTGTATTCGGTACTTGAATGACCCGAAAGACGCCATCGCGCAAACTCAGTTGTTGTACCACTATTTATTGCTCAAACACCCGCAACATCCACTACTGGAACAGGAGGAATTACATGAGTTGTTCGTAGACCATAAAAGCTCGCATGACACTAGCCTTAGCGGTAATGTTGATGAGGGCAATGAGGAAAAAGAAAAAACAATATTATCAGGTGGGGAGTTATTCGAAAAATACCTTCCAAAGACATTCATAGCGGGAATAGACACCTTATCAAAACAACCTTTGTACGAGTTGGTGGAGCTGCTTTGCATTCATTTTGAGCTTACCGATCCTGTGGATAGCTATGTGCAGTACTTCATGGACTATTGCTTGAACTACAATACGAGAAAAAGCACGCAAATAGCCCATTTTCTGGAGTGGTGGGATGATTACGGCAAACTGAAAGACAAGTCGGCGGCCGTGATCGTGCCACAAGGTCAAGATGCGGTAACGGTACTCACGGTACATAAATCAAAAGGCTTAGAGTACCCCGTTGTTTTCATGCCTTACTGCAACTGGGCACTGCATCCGAAATCGGATGGATACATCTGGGCAAGCAGCGACCGCCCACCCTTTAAAGCGCTAGGGGCGATACCAGTGAAACTCGATAAAAAACTCTTAGATACGCACTTCGAAGACAGTTACCGGGAAGAGTGGTTCAAAAGTTATGTGGATAGATTGAACACCCTGTATGTGGCTTTTACCCGGGCTGCGGATCGCTTGTATATATACAGTAGCTACTTCAAAAGTAGTTCAAGCGATGGTACGACGGTCAGCCAACTTATCTTTCAGGTCATGGAATCAGAGGATTTTGAATTGACCCTTGATGATGAGTTCGACGGACTATTCACTTATGGTGATCGTGCCAGCTTTTTTCCGCATAAGAGCGATATGGAACGAGAGTCGGTCAGTATAAATCGCTATGTGAGTAACGATTACCGAGAAAAGATCCAGATCAAATCCGAGGCAGATAAAGACATCTGTTTATTCGAGCAGCATAGCCCGGATACGTTGGAGCAGCTAGAGGAGGACAAGCGACAAAAAATAGAACAAGGAATCGCCAAAAGAAGAGGGCGCAGTATTCACTTGGTTTTAGAGAAGCTCGCCCACGAAAAGGATTTTGAAAAAGTAATTCGACAATTGAAGATCAAAGGCTTGTTGACTTTTGAAGACGAGGAGGTCATTCGCGAGCGCATCTCTCATCTGTTTGAAAGAGAAGACATACTTGCCTGGTTCGATAAAAGTCAGTGGGATGAGATATTCATTGAACGCCCTATGTTCAATAATAACCGGACGTATATAGCGGATAGGGTACTGGTGAAAGACGGTAAAGCCATCATCATAGATTATAAAACTTCGGAAAAGTCGAAAACCGCTGCCGAGATCAGAAGTGCTTATAAAAAGCAGATCAATAACTATGGAGACATCATACAATCTATGGGTTATGAAGTTGTTGGAAAGTACTTGCTGCACATTAGTGACATCATAGAAGTGGTGGAGGTGGTCTAATATGCAACTAACTAGTCAAGCTTTAGGTCTTAAAAAGGTGTAGCATTAATTTTGCACATATAGTGTTATAGTAATAGGGTGACCAAATCAGGTCTACCCATCCAAATAGCACTACAAGCCCCTCCGCGCCTTCCAAAATGCCGCATTATTTGCAGTGAACTACTGCATGCTCTCCCTAATGAGTATTTTACAGACAGACAATAAGAACTTTTGCGTACCTTCTTAAGGCGCAAGTAGTATTGTTGTGTGCAAACTTATTTTGAAAAAATGAGTGAGATGAATTTCCGCCAGCTATTGGGTGTGTTCCTATTGGTGCTATGCCCCTTCTTCTCTTTATCGGCACAAGATGAAGCCGATATTTGGTACTTTGGCAATAATGCAGGTATTGATTTTTCTTTGGGATTACCCCAAGTACAAACAGATGGTGCCTACTACAATGTAGAGGCCTGTGTGAGCATGTCCGATGAAAATGGGAACCTTCTTTTTTACTCTGATGGGGAGACCCTCTGGAATGCCGATCACATGCCCATGCTCAATGGTACGGGTCTAATGGGGGATGGCTCTGCTACGCAGATGATCGCGATCCAGCAACCCTGCCAAGAGGATATGTACTACCTGTTCACCCAAGATGCGCAAGGTGGCCCTGACGGACTGCGCTATCATACCATTGATATGAATCTGGATGGGGGTTTAGGTGGTGTGGTCGCACCAGAAACGAATGTTTTATTATATGCGCCTGCTTCTGAGAAGTTAACCGCCGTACAACATGCCAATGCCGTAGATACTTGGCTGATCGCGCATGAAGGTGGAGGTACTGCCGGTAGTGATTTGTTTTTAGTCTACCTCATCACACAAGCGGGTATAGAAGGTCCACAAACCTACAATATCGGCAGCTTGCAGTTCAATGGGATGGGCAGCATGAAAGTGAGCCATGATGGCGGTAAGCTGGTCTCTACCGTAGGTGGAACGGATCCCGGTATCGACCTAATGGATTTCGACATCAATACGGGCGAGTTGAGCAATAGCCAATTCATCACGCATACCACCCTGCCCTGGGGTACAGAGTTCTCGCCTGATGACAGCAAGCTCTATGTTACCGAAGCCAACCAACGAGAGTTGTGGCAGTACGATATGGCAGCTGCTGATATTGCCGCCAGCAAGACCCTGATCGCTAGCGGTGACAGCTCATTGCCTCCTGTTTTCGCAGGCTTACAACTAGCGCCTAACGGGCGTATCTATATGGCTCGTGGCAATAGCAATTTCTTAGGTGTGATCGCGGATCCTAATGCACTAGGCACGGCTTGTAACTTCACGGAAGAATCACTCGACTTAGGTACCTACGGCAGATGGGGTTTACCTAACTACAATCAGTCGATCTTTAACCCAGCTCCAGCATTTGTTTCTCATGATTTCACCTTCACCGGCAATTGTTTGGGTGAGGAAACCCTATTCAGCCTAACGACCACCGAACAGATCGATTCCCTAATTTGGGACTTCGGCGAGCCTGCTTCAGGAACAGCTAATGCCTCTACGGAATTAGCTCCTGCACATACTTATGCGGCTACTGGCGACTATAACATTCGCCTGATCACCTACTACAAATGCGAGCGGGATACCGTTGACCAATTGATCAGTATCGGTGAGGAAATGACTGTCGACTTAGGAGAAGACCAAAGTGCTTGCGAAGGCACCACCATCACCTTAGATGCCAGTGTCACAGAAGCTGACGCAAGCTATGCATGGCAAGACGGTAGTACGATGCCTACGCTTGACGTAAGCACCTCTGGTACTTATTCTGTTGAAGTCACTACCATCTGCGGTATCCTTACTGATGAGATCATCGTGAACATAGAAGATGTACCTACCATCAATTTCGCGACCACAGACACCACGATCTGCTCTGGTGAAAGCTGGTTGATCGACGCCAACTATGCCAATGCTACTTATACTTGGCAAGATGGCTCAACAGATGCCACTTTCCTCGCTGCCGAAGCGGGCAGCTATGAAGTTACCATTGCTACCGACTGTGGCAGTAACAGTATTGTATTCACTTTAGGTGTGGATGAGGAATGTGAAACAGAAGAAGAAGAGGAAGAAGGCGAAAACAATTGCAGCTTCTTATTACCTACTGCTTTCTCTCCGAATAATGATGGGGTGAACGATCAATTCACACCCGTTCTCTGTAATACCGAAACCAATTACCTATTCAGAGTGTACAGCCGCTTCGGTGATCTGATTTTTGAATCTACAGACCCTGCGATCAGTTGGGATGGCACCAATAAAGGCACCTCTTGTAATGTGGGCATCTACCCCTGGTACGCCACCTTTAACAATGCAGATGGTACACCTGAAAAACATGCTGGTCAGGTTACTTTATTACGATAGGGCAAAGTATTAACACAAATACAAAAGGGCTGTTGCAATTGATTTTGCAACAGCCCTTTTCAATACATAGTCGGACAAAAGTAACCGTATAGTGATAGTGTTTTCAATATAACAACTTCAGCGGCAGAACGAAGTCTCATGTCTCGAGTCTCATATCTATTGTCTGATTACTCAAATCTCATGTTTTTTATCCCATCTCCGCCAAAACCGTAATCCCCCCTTTCACCTTCTGCTCCAGCTCTACGGTCACC
>JAHDGT010000387.1 GCA_020631675.1 Bacteroidota bacterium | reverse complement strand
TGCTAAAACAATTTAGCCTACGAAAGAGCGTTTCGTAGGCTAAATCAGATCACAATAGGTGTTATTTCAATCCTTGCCCATCTAAATACTCGTCCTGATTATCCAAGTGTGCATCCGGAACAACTTGAGGACGAACATGCATTCCTTCTTTCCCATACTCATATGGTCCGCGGAATACAGGAGGTATCGCACCTACCCAGTTACCATGACCTGCATTTAAAGGTGTGGTCCACTCGATCGAGTTGGATTCCCAAGGGTTCAAGGTCTTAGACTTACGACCACTATTAATGCTGTAGAAAAAGTTAATCAAGAATAAAAACTGACCAAAGAAAACAACAATCGCAGCCGTACTGATGAATTGATTCAAATCACCATATGCATTGAACGTTTCAAAGGTTTCAAAGTTGAAATATCGACGTGGAACACCACTTAGACCTAAATAGTGCATAGGCCAGAAGATGCAGTAGCTTCCAATAAAAGTAACCCAGAAGTGCATATAGCCTAATGTATCGTTCATCATCCGGCCATTGAACATTTTAGGGAACCAATGGTAAACCCCTGCGAATAGTCCGAAACCTGCTGCCAGTCCCATAACAATATGGAAGTGAGCGATTACGAAGTAATTATCGTGAAGGCGAATATCCAATGTGGAGTTTCCTAAAAAAATACCTGTTAAACCACCAGATATGAATAGGGAAACAAATCCTATACTGAATAGTGTAGCTGGGGTATAATTAATACTCCCTCGCCAAATGGTAGCAATCCAGTTAAATACTTTGATCGCAGAAGGAACGGCAATCAATAAGGTAAACAATACGAAAATAGACCCAACGAAAGGATTCATTCCAGACATGAACATATGGTGTGCCCATACTAAGAATGCAAGTACAGTAATGGCCATGATAGACAATACCATCGCAGAGTAACCGAAAATAGGTTTACGAGAATTCGTTGCCAAAATGTGAGATACCATACCCATCGCCGGTAGAATCACGATGTATACTTCAGGGTGGCCTAAGAACCAGAATAAGTGCTGGAATAAGATAGGACTACCACCTTGCATTAGTTCTCCTGCTGCGTTCATTAAAGGCTCTCCACCTATGTAGATATCGGAAAGGTAAAAACTTGTCCCTAAACCTCTATCGAATAATAATAGCACACAACCCGATAGCAATACAGGGAAAGATAACACCCCTAAAATCGCTGTGAAGAAGAATGCCCATATTGTCAATGGCATACGCATCATGGTCATACCCTGTGTACGCATGTTCAAAATAGTGGCAACATAGTTAAGACCACCTAAAAGAGAAGAGACAATGAAAAGTGTCATACTGACCAACCATAAGGTCATCCCTGTACCAGAACCTGGACTAGCCTGTTCCAGAACACTTAGAGGCGGGTAAACCGTCCAACCTCCTGAGGCAGGCCCTGTAGAAAGGAATAGTGATACCAACATGACCATTCCGGCAGAGAAGAAGAACCAATAGGACAACATATTAAGGAAAGGCGACGCCATATCTCGGGCACCTAGCTGTAGTGGTATCAATAAATTACTGAATGTACCACTCAGTCCCGCAGTCAATACGAAGAATACCATAATAGTACCGTGCATCGTAACCAAAGCGTAATAAAACTCAGGTTGTAGCTTTCCTCCTTCGGCCCAGCCTCCAAGTAAAGCTTCCATAATAGGGAAACTCTCATTCGGCCATCCTAATTGCAAGCGGAAGAGCACAGAGAATAGTACTCCGATAACCGCCCAAATGACACCCGTAATCAAAAATTGACGGGAAATCATTTTGTGATCCATACTGAATACATACTTCTGAATAAACGTCTCCTCATGATGATGGTCATCGTGATGGTCGTGTACTGCTATAGTATGTGCCGTATCTATATTAGATGAAGTAGACATATAGAATGACTATTTTTTACTGTTTTGAACTGAACTATAAAAAGATAACAAGAGCTGACTTACAATGTTGACGAATCAGTAGTCTGATTTACTTCAGATTCTTCTTTTTCAACAATTCTCTTATCATTATCTAATTCTTGCTCATCTAATCCTAATGCTTTATAGGTAGGTTGCTGTTCTTTAGCCCACTTATTGAACTCTTCTTCTGTTTCTACTATCGCGACACGACGCATATTGTAATGCGCTGCTCCACATAGTTCCGCACAAGCCACCTCAAATTCAAACTCCGGATTATCATATAATTTACGTGCTTCAGCTGTGGTGGTGGTAGGTGTGAACCAAAACTGAGTAGGAATACCCGGTACAGCATCCATTTTCACATCAAAATGGGGCAAGTAAAAACTGTGAAGAACGTCTATTGAGTTAATACGAACTAAAACCGGTTTACCAACTGGAAGATGTAATTCTTGAGTGATAAAATCATCTTGGTTCGCCTTATCACTCCAAATCTGACCCATTTGATTATCAGTAGTGATATTCTTTACTGTTTTCTTACCCAATACATTATCAGCACCCGAGTAACGGAAGTTCCATTGGAATTGCTGTGCTGTAGCTTCTATCACGATTGCATTCTCAGGCGCGTCGCCCATTATTTTCAACCAACTGCGCATTCCTTGGAAAACCAATAAAATCATTACCGCAGCAGGAATAACCGTCCAGATCAACTCCAAACGATTGTTGTGAGAATAGTAATAAGGCTTTCTGCCATTTACATTTCTGTACTTATAGGCAAACCAGAACAAGGCAATGTGGGTAGCCACAAAAACCGGTAATGTCGCAACTGTTGTCCAAAAGAACATAAAACTGATCTCAGCACCATGTACAGAAACCGGTTCAGGCAAATAGCGATCCTGATAATAGAAATACGATGCGATAGAACCGAAGAGGAATAATACCATAAACACCAAAAACAGCGTTCCCTGTAAATGGTTATTGCGTTCCTTGATTTCTTCCTCACTGCGTAATGCATTAATCATATCAAGCGCACGACCTACCTGGAATAATACCAGTAGGATAAGCGCAATGATTAATAATCCTAAGAAGCTATTCATGATCGTAATATGAGTGAATCGATTATCAACTTTAGTAAGTCAGTAGATCGACCAATAAGTTTATGTTTTACCATTTAGCAGTGTATAAACAACGCTATAATGGAATTGATATTTATTAGTAAGTAAGTCTATAAAATGAACAGTGATAGAAATCGCATGTTCAAGACTTTAGCTGATTTGTGAACGATTTAACAAATGAGCATTGAGCTTTGATCGTTAAATCTAAAGAAGTAGCTATCTATCAGCGATTAAGCATGATAGGTCATACTCTCCTTCACAAATGGGTGGTTCACTGGAACCAAAGACAAGCGCGTCAAATAGGTGAACGTAACAAAAAGGAATAAGCCACCGAATGTTAAGCCCATACCCATTTCCATCAAACCAGGGAATGAAGGAATGACTGTTGCTTCTTGTACTGAATGGAAAGAACCCATATTGAAAATCGCACCTGGAACAGACATCTGATAGAAATCCAACCAATGTCCGAAGATGATCAAGCAACAAGCAATTGTTGTTACACCTTTGATCTTCTTAGCACGCTCTGTGATCAATAAGAAAAACGGAACAACGAAGTTCAAAATCACACACAACCACATTACTAATGGCATATGTGTAATACGTATGTTGTAGTACATGGTCTCCTCCGGAATATTCGCATACCAGATCAACATGAACTGGGAAAAGAATAAATATGCCCAAGCAACACTAAATGCGAATGTCAATTTACCCAAATCGTGGAAGTGATTCTTATTCACATACTTCAAGTAACCTTTAGCTTGTAAATGGTGAACCATTAATATGATAACCGCCATAGTAGTTACGAACATACTAATGAAGCAATACCAACCGAAAAGCGTACTATACCAGTGTGGTTGGATTGACATTAACCAATCCCAAGACATGGTAGAAGAAGACACGGCGAAAACAAACAGGAATATCCCTGCGATTTTCATACTACTCTTATACGGGTCCAAGCTTGCATCATTATCAAATGCAGCAGCATTTCTTCGCATCAACCAGACCAAGCCAGCCCAGAGTAATAAGTAAGCAATTGTTCTTGCCCACCAAAAAGTAGAGTTCAGCCACCAGGACTTAGAAGCTAGAATCGCATCAAAATGAGAACTAGTCGGATCTGTCAGACTAGGTTCAAACCAGTGAAAAATACTTTTATGACCGAAAAAGAGAATCACTCCCATGATCAAGGCGGCAGGAATCGTCCACATCATCATAGATTCAGGTAAACGTTTCACCAAGATGAACCAGCCATTGTATCCCATCGTCTGAGAAGCAATAAAAAATGCAGCAACCAATCCTAACATCAGGAAGAAAAGGTTGTTGTACAATAAGGAGGTCATAAAGTGGGTCATATCGAAACCACTGAACACCACACCTAATACCGTAAGGATGACTCCTCCTACGATTAATCCTAAGCTAAGGGTCTTTTCCTTACCCTCGAACTTATAAAATTCATTAGTCGGTAAATGCGCCATTATATATGCGTTCGAATTTTCTGATTTGGATCATGATGTGTAAAAAACACATCT
>JAHDGT010000386.1:1323-4569 GCA_020631675.1 Bacteroidota bacterium | reverse complement strand
TTACGCCGCCAAACAGGGCGCATTCAGCGGCTTCATTACCACTCCTATCCCTCGCGCAAGTAAACCCAATAACACTCCCACCACCATGCCATACAACGCAGGATCAACCACAAAGGTATATGCAAAGCCAATTTTTACCGTTGTGTGATAAACGATGGCTTCATTTTCAAATTTTCAAATTGACAAATTAGCTCATTAATGCTTCTTTTAAATAAGAAGCAAACAAATAAACATCCTCAAAAGAATTGTACAAAGGCACGGGCGCGATACGAATCACATTAGGCTTACGCCAATCCGCGATCACCCCACATTGGGTCAGGTGATCAAAAATAGCTCTGCCCCCTTCCTCACGCGTCAGCAAACTCAACTGGCAGCCCCGTTGTGCTGGATCTTTAGGTGTAATGATAGTAATAGGAGGCGTATCAGAAGTATCTTCTTCAATGATCTGATTCAGTAAAAATTCCAAGTAGCCCGTCAACTGCTCACTCTTATTACGCAAGCGATCAAAGCCAGCCTCATCAAAAATATCCAAAGCCGCCTTGTGAATCACCATATTAAAAACAGGCGCATTACTCATCTGCCAACCCGCCGCACCGGGCTGTGGTATGAACGTTTCTGCCATCTCAAAGCGGGTTTTCTCATCATTGCCCCACCAGCCCGCTAAACGCGGTGTGCTCAGATCATTACCATGTTTCTCATGCACAAAAACACCACTCACACCCCCAGGTCCGCTATTCATATACTTATAGCTGCACCAAACCGCGAAATCCACCCCACGCTCATGTAAGCGTAGATCCACATTACCCGTAGCATGCGCGCAATCATAACCCACCATAGCACCCACAGCATGCCCAGCCTCAGTGATTTTGGCAATATCAAAAAACTGACCGGTATAGTAATTCACCGCGCCCAACATCACCAAAGCCAAACTGTCCCCCGCATCCGCGATCGCTTGTAAAATATCTTCTGTACGCAATGTATGCTCCCCCGCTCTGGGGTGTAACTGGATGATCGCCTCCTTAGGGTCAAAGCCATGATGCTGCGCCTGCGTAGCCACTGCGTACTTATCACTAGGAAAAGCCGCCCCCTCAATAATGATCTTAAAACGAGATGCGGTAGGTCGGTAAAAACTCAACATCATTAAATGCAAGTTCACCGTCAAAGCATTCATGGCCACTACCTCATCTTCCTTCGCCCCCACCAAACGCGCCAAAGGTCCACTAAAATGATGATGATAAGAATACCACGGACGTTCCGCCATAAAGTGTCCTTCCACACCATGCATTTGCCAATCCAACAGCTCCTGTTCAACCATTGCCCGAGCCGTTTTAGGCTGCAAGCCCAAAGAATTACCCGTAAAATACACCGCAGGCTTCCCATTCAATTCCGGCATATGAAAGCGATCCCTAAAATCCCTCAAAGGATCCGCCGCATCCATCCGCCGAGCAAAAGCCAAATCATTTTGATACACCATACCAACACAAAAAAAGGTAAACAATAATAAGTCCCACAAGGTACGAATTGTACCACACCCAACAATCCCCCGTAGAGACGTTATATCAGAACGTCTACCGTCGAGCAGATGATTTTGGAACTGGGATTTAAGAGATAAAATGATAAACAAGATTTGAAACCCGTAGCGGCATCGATTCATCGCGCCTCCCGTCGAGCAGATAAAACCCCCCACAAATTGAAAACACATCCCCACCATTATCACTTTAATGCGAAACAAGCCATTACATTATTTGATGGATGGTGAAAAGGCACAGGCAAGCAGCGCCGCTACAAAAACAACTGTGCCGATCGAAGCCCCGCGCGAGGGATAGCAGTGGAAATGAGGGGCTTGGATGCGCCCTGAGCGGCGGGCTAAAAAGGCGGCCCAGAGGTAGCCATTTTTAGCCCTGCCAGCGAAGCAGCAGACAAGCACCGAATTGGAATGGATAGCCCGGTGACCGCAGTTAAATGCTGCGCATTTTGAGACTCGAGACATGAGACCCGAGACTAGAGACTTTCGTGCTGTTTGCCATTGTATTGCCCGTGTAGGAAAAGCAGTATTTTATTGCGGGCACGCGCCCTGATCAAAAAGAAGCAGCAACTTTAAAATAGCTCGCATTTAAGAATGATGGCTAGCATGTTTTTTTGCTACATAATTGCCCCAATCAGCGATGGCGCGGATGAGGGGGACGACGGTTTGACCGAAATCGGTGAGGCGGTATTCTACTTTTAGGGGTGGTTTGGAGGTGTGGACGGTTCTGCTGATCAAGCCGTCATTTTCTAAGGTTTTGAGTTGTAGACTGAGGGTTCTTTCGGTAACGGTGGGCATTTTTTTACGCAGTTCGTTGTAGCGCAGGCTGCCGGCTATGAGGTGATATAGAATGACGGTTTTCCATTTGCCGCCTATTAAGCCCATGGTGAGGCTGGTGCAGCAGGGGTATTCTTTATCGTTGAAAACGTACATGCTATTCAGATTTTTTTTTGACTATCCTTTTTGACCGTTATTGTAAAGGTAAAGTACTATAAGTATGTTTGCAACTATAAATAGTATAGTTGTTTTAATGCTACAAATAAGACCTTTATGAGTACAACGAATATTTCAAAAGAAGACATACTGAATGCTTTTCAATTCAGACATGCGTGCAAGGAGTTTGACGTAACGAAAAAACTGTCTGATGAAGAGATCCAGTTCATTTTACAGACGGCGAATTTATCGCCCAGTTCCTTTGGTTTTGAGCCTTGGCATTTTGTGGTGGTGCAAGACAAAGACTTGCGAGAATTGCTGAAGCCCGTTGCTTGGGGCGCGCCATTGAAATTAGATACGGCCAGCCATTTTATTCTGGGTTTGACCATGAAAGCCCCTTTGACGAAGTGGGATGCGGATTACATCATGCGTATGATGAAAGAGGTGAAGCAGTTTCCGCAAGAGGTGATTGAGATGTATTCTAAATTTTACAGGGAATTTCAGGAGAGCGATTTTGATCTGGATACGGATAAGAAGTTGTTTGACTGGGCGGCGAAGCAGTGCTACATCGCCTTGGCGAATATGATGACATCAGCGGCTTTGGTGGGTATTGATAGCTGTCCGATAGAGGGTTTCCACCAAGAGAAGGCTGAGGCGGTTTTACAAGAGCATTTTGGCGTGGATACGACGCAGTATGGCTTGTCTTATATGGTGGCTTTCGGGCACAGAAAAGCAGCACCGCCGCATCCAAAATCAAGAAGACCATTGAGCGAGATGGTGACTTGGAA
>JAHDGT010000386.1:0-1223 GCA_020631675.1 Bacteroidota bacterium | reverse complement strand
CACTCCCCAATGAAAAGACGACTACTTTTAGCCTGTTTATTCGTGTTAATCAGCGCATTGACGTTCAATGTACAAGCGCAATGGATCAATACGGTATCTGTTAGTCCTGATCCCGCGACCACTGCAGACGACATTATTGTGAATGCCTACGTTTGGATCCCGAATAGCGAATGCTGGGTAGAGAATTTTGTCTTAGATGAGATATCGCCCAATGTGTGGCAGTTGAATGTGGTCTACAATATGGGCTTTTTGACCGCGATCTGTGATTCTTATGAAACTTTTAATTTAGGGACTTTCCCTGCGGGGGAGCATGAGTTGACTTTCATATCCAGTGTGGTGGGTTTGCCTACTAGTGATGCGACTACGGTAAGCTTTACGGTAGAGGGCGGGCCAACGCCTCCGGCTACTTTTTCGGGCAGTGCTTTTTTGCAAGGACCCTATAATACATCCACCCAGCAAATGGATACGGATCTGAATGCGATCGGAGAAATTCCTCTGGTTGCGCCTTATGGTGGAGCACCGTGGAATTATGCAGGCTTTGATACCATATTCCCGTCTATCCCGACGGATATGGTGGATTGGGTGCTGCTGGAGCTGTTTGATCCCGTAGATACAACGCTTATAGAATCAAAAGCCTGTTTGTTGCTGGCAGATGGTCAGATCGTGAATGCGAATAGCAGTCAGCCGATTACTTTTGAAAATGTATTGAGTGGGGAGTCGGCTTTCGTGGCTGTTCGTCCGCGAAATCACTTGGCGGTGATCTCTAATGCGCCGCTGGTGTTTCCGGTAACGGATTTCAATTTTTCGGATCCTGCGAACATTATGGGCGGTGCGGGGCAGCTACATGATTTCGAGAATGGGGATCATGCGCTCTTAGCAGGTGATCTGAATGCTGATGGCTACATTACGACTGTGGATCTGAATATTTATTTGCTAGAATCCTCTTTAGTGAATACCTATGTGCCAGGTGATGTGGACATGGACGGTAGCGTGACGGTTGCTGATTTCAATATGATGGAGTTGAATGCTTCTATTATTGGGGCGGGTCCGATACGGTACTAAATAGTCACCTAAATACAGTGTAAATTAAATAATCCGATAGCTTTGAGACTTTGCTTAAATTTCTTCGTGTAGCTTCGTGCTCTTCTTTCTTAGTGGTTAATTGATTTTGAAAATCAAGACTTTGCTGACCACAAAGAACGAAGTACACAAAGGAGCACAAA
>JAHDGT010000006.1:26011-27425 GCA_020631675.1 Bacteroidota bacterium | reverse complement strand
ATATTGGTTAACTTTTATTGCGCCCACTTGCCCTGATAAAAAATATAATTACTCACAAGCGAAATGGTAGAAAAACTCGCCTTCAACGGCACAATCAAAACCGCAGAAGGGAGCGGTGATGAGTTGAAAGCGTAGGGTAGAGGGGCTGACGCCTTCTGGTAGGATGGCGGCAGCGAAATCTTCTGGTATGATGGTGTAGGAGAAGATGCCATTGCCATCGTGACTCATTTCTAATTCCGGTGTGTCAGCTACTTGTGTTAAAAAGGTGTAGTTGTATTGCCCACCATCATCGCCGATGAAGCGTGCGTAGACGAACATATTGTCTACGTTTTGCAGGCTTTCTTTTTCTTCTACGGTATTGTCATAGTAGAGCGTGAAAACATCATCTTTGGCGACGTAAAGGCTGTCGTTGACGAGGTCAGGTATGGAGTAGACTTTGCGTTTGCCCGCGAAGGGATTGGGCACTTCGATCTCTATATCACTGGTTTTGAATTCTGTGCCTCCGGCGGCACAATCACCACCGCTACCACCATCTTTTTCTTTGGCTAATAGACTGATACCGGTATCATAAATCTCATCAGCATCTACCCCATAGAACTCTGTTGGAATCATGGTGATTTTCCATATGGTTCCTTCTACTTGTTCCATAAGTAGTCCTTCATTGGAATTGGACCATGTACCGTTTCCGTCTTCTAAGGTCGGTTCAGCGGGTTCCCAGGTCCAGACGTATAAAGGGCCTTCGGATTCAGTAAGGGTCGCGCAATCAGGGTCTTGGGAAACATCTATATAAATAGTGGTTTCTTGGGTGACATCTGGTGCTGGCGGATCTAACCAATAGAACTGTGCTTCAAGGCTTTGTGTAGCGAATGTGCCTCCTAAGGTGAGGATTGCGATTAGTATATATGAACGCATGATGATGATCAATTTTGACGAATGAATTGGTATTCATAAGCTACTTGTCCGACGCTTTCAGGATCGGGTGAGCAACCCTCTTTAAACGGACGGATGTAGCGAAACTGGAAGTAAGAATCCACCTGCTCTCTTACGGGTGCTAAGAGGTGCAGATCGGCCGAAACCCCTCCATTGGACAGGGTGACCACACTAGGGAACTCATCATTATCAAAGCTCCAATTCCCGCTGCTAAGCGGCAACTTCCAGAGGCTATTGCCAGTATTGCTACTGAAAGTACCATTTGTAGAGAAGCTCATTGTAGCTGGCTGGCTACCAAGGAACCTATTGGTCAGGTCGATGCTGTTTTCATCTGCTTTAGTGAGCTGATCACTTTGCACGATTCCCACCAGTACCCATTCATCAGAAATGCCGTTCACGGAGGAGAAGGGCGCTCCGATCTCAGGTGGTTCAGGTATGCAGGAAAAGCTTATCGCCAAATGTTATGGCCTTGGACGATTTTGTT
>JAHDGT010000006.1:11441-26001 GCA_020631675.1 Bacteroidota bacterium | reverse complement strand
CAATGTGCAGCTGATCCATTTGATTTGCGAAAGTATATGTATATGGTTTTTTTTCATGATGATAAGGTTTGCTTAAGCATGTGCATAGTGTAGCTCGCATATTTGATTCAATCTCAGAACGAAGTCTTATGTCTTACGTCTTAAATCTTATGTCTTTTTTTAACAACCTGCTTCTGGATTTGGCTCCATATCAGGATTTCCAGTGAGTTCATTATCTGGTATCTGGCAGACCATTCCAGGACAATCCCAATCGGCTCCACGAATCACCATGTCCGGGCTATCGTGTACAGCGATGCGCTTTAGTTCATGCAGTCTGTCATTTTCAAAATACAGCTCAATTCTGCGATCATCGCGAATGGTTTGCAAAACTTGACCGCTTGATGCACTAGCTGATAAAGAAGTGAGTCCGGCGCGATCACGGATCATATTCAGATCATTTACTGCTGATTCTGTATCTCCGTTCTCAAGAGCGGACTCTGCTCTTATGAAGTACATTTCAGTTAGGTGAATCACAGGGTTCGCATAGATGGAATCGATGCGGAATTTCTCACAGAAAATCTGTTCTCCCGGTTGGTTGAACCAATTCAAGCCCCTCAGGTCGTTTGGATCGAGGGTACTGGCAT
The DNA here is from genome assembly GCA_020631675.1 of Bacteroidota bacterium. Lineage (GTDB taxonomy): Bacteria > Bacteroidota > Bacteroidia > Chitinophagales > UBA2359 > JAHDGT01. The sequence continues at coordinate 25,378 of JAHDGT010000006.1, read as the reverse complement.
TGAAGATACTTTCTGAAGATAATACCGAAGCACTGTTCGTACTGGGGTCAATTCGGAAATAGTTTCTGAATTCTCCATTCGAGTTATCCTGTCCTATATCTGTACTGACTAAAGAGAAAATGAGTTCGTTGGTATTGCCGAAACCATATTTTGCCCTATGGTCATCATCAAAAGTATTTCCGCTATTGCTGATCACTTCATCCGCATAGGCAAAGGCTTGTCCAAAATCATTCATCTGAAAATAGACCTGAGCCAGTAAAGCTTTTGCAGCATATTGATCGGCATAATTGCCATTGTTCGCTGGAAGTAAACTCTCTGCACTTTCTAAATCAGAAATGACTTGAGCGTAGACATCGGCAACGCTACTTCTATTGACCAAGTCTGTAGAAAACGTAGTTCTGATGGCGATGCCTAAATGAGAATTATCCGAGCTATAACCGTAGGGCTGTGCGAAAAAACGAAGGAGGTCAAAGTGGATCATGGCACGGATGAACTTTGCTTCCCCTTCAAATTGGGACTTTTCCGTTTCGCTCATATCGCTGATCGCATCTAATCGTCTCAAGACATTATTCGCTCTTGCTACGGCTTTGAAGCCATCATGCATCATATTACGGGTCGTGCCTACGAAGATGCCTGTAGAACGGGTATAATGCGCGTTCCAATCTCCATCCAAATTTTGACCGTCTATTCCATCCGCCATTAGCTCGGAAACCAGAGCGAATTGTCCACCATATACATTGCCGAAGCTCAGGGCATCATAGGCGGCATTGAGGAATTTACGGGCGTCTTCTTTGGTATTCAATTGCTCTTCAATGGTAGAGGCATTGTCTGGCACCGTGGATAGAAAATCTTCTCCGCAGGAACTAAGACATAGTCCACAAAACAAGATGGAAAGCGCGGCAAGTAATTGGTATTTATGTAGTTGTTTTATCATCATGGCTACTGGATTTTAAAAGCGGAAGTTCGCGCCTACATAAAAAGATTTCTCTTGTGGAGGGGTGAGGTATGTCACACTGGTTCCTCCTACATTACGTTCTTGATCGTTCACACGGTCTCTGGCGATCTCTGGATCCCAACCCGGGAAGCGAGTGAAGGTGAGCACATTATTGGCTCTTCCGTACAAGCGCACATTGTCGAATACCTTAGAATTTCTAAAGGGTATGTTATAGCCCAGTTGAACGTAGCGCAGTCGAACAAAGGAAGCGTCGTATAACCAAAGTGTATGATTGTTCTGCCATTCATTACCGCTGCCGCCCCATTCGGTCATGCTGTTCACTAATCTCGGATACTCACTTACATCTCCATCCTGCTGCCAGCGGTCGAACATCTCTGGTCGCATGTTCCAATCTGGTGTGACTACCCCTAAGTGACGTTTAGCCGCATCATCATAGATCTGCCCACCGATCGAATAATAGAACATGAAACCGAGGTCGAAGTTTTTCAATCGGAAATTGTTGGTCAAAGAACCAATGAAGTCAGGGTGGATGTCTCCGGTAACTTGACGCATGGTCGCCGGACTATAGGTGAAGGTCTCGTTGCCATCGCGATCCAAATAAACGGGTCTGCCCGATTCAGGGTCCACATGAGAGAAAGGAACGATATAGTTCACGCCAAGCGGGTAACCTTCAAGTACTCTGGTGTCTCCAAAACCACCATCTAAAGCATCAGGAGTGGCATTACCCACGTCTAAAACCATATTTCTATTCGCGGATATGTTGAAGTCGGTCGACCAAGTGAAGTTCAGCTGACTGATGTTCTTGGTGCTGATCTGGAATTCTATTCCTTGATTTCTGATCCTTCCTACGTTTCTATATAGTTGTAGCTCTTCTAAACCAGAGGAGGCCGACATGAATTCTTGCAGTAAGGCATCACTAGTGATCTTGTGATAATAGGCGATGGAAGCGGTCAAGCGATCTTGCCAAACGCCAATGTCGGCCCCTACATCAATGGTTCTGACCACTTCCCATTTGAGGTCGGGATTGCTGAATTTTCTCTGTACTTCGGTATCGCCTCCATTGTAGGACAAGCCACTGTCGAAAAGACCGGGGTTCTGATTGAAATCGAAGGTCGCATACTGCTCTGTCCAAGGGATGTTGGAATTACCTGTGATCCCGAAGCTAGCCTTCAGTTTGAAGTAGTTGACCTTAGGTAAAAACCAGAAATCTTCTTCGGAAACGATATAGCCCAAGCCCACGGAAGGGAAGTTCCCCCAGCGGTTATTGCTACCGAATTTTGAGGAGGCATCTCTACGGAATACCACTTGAGCGAAGTACTTGTCTTTCAAGCTGTAATTCAAACGTCCGAATAAGCTGAAGAACTGATAAGACTCTTCGCCATTATAGGCCAGCGTATCAATAAAGTCCCTGAATTCGTCGTACTCATAAAAATGACGATCTAAGAAATTGGCTTCTAAGTAGAGTGTTTCCCGATCGTAATTCTGATACTCCGTACCTGCCAGTATGGTCAGCTTATGCTTATTGTTCGCCACTGCTTGCCATTCCGCGGTACCGGTAGAGGAGAAGTTTCTAATGTTGAACAACCAAGCCTTGCTAATATCAGTAGTGGTGGTCCACATTTCATCTTCAAACCTATAATCACCAATATCACTGAAATCGTAATTCCCTTGTACCGCTAAAGTCAAACGATCAACAGGGCGGTAGCTCAAACGCAAGTTATTCAAGAAACGAATTTCACGAGTTTTCAAGTCGGTCAACTCCAGTTGAGCGATCGGGTTTCCGTATAAATTGTAGTATTCCTGCTCTTCGGAATAAGCACTGCCAGCAGGGTTGAAATCATTTTTATAGACCGGGTAAATAGGAAGGGCGGTTGATTGTGCCCAACCTAAACCACCAGACCAGGCTTGCTCGGATTTATCTCGTAAACCTCTTGAAACAGAACTGGAAATAGAGAATTGCAAACGCTTGATAGGGGTGATGTCTAAATTGACCCTACCCGAATAACGTTCAAAATTATTCCCTCTTAGAAAAGATTCCGAATTGGAGTAGGTACCACCTAAATAAGCTTTGATGAAACGGTTACCGCCATTAAAAGAAAGGTTCTGTTCTTGTTGGAAACCCGTTTGAATCACCTTGTCGATCCAATCGGTATCAATGCCTTCTATGTCTTCATAAGACAAGCCATTGGGCAATTCAAAACGCCCTACATTACCACTGTTCTCCCAAGCTTCTTGTTGTATTTGTAGCCATTGGTCGGTATTCAATACATCTAACACTCTTGTTGGTCTTGAAATACCATACTTAGTAGAGAAATTGATGGAAGGCTTACCGGTTTTACCTTTTTTGGTCGTGATAATGATCACCCCGTTCGCGCCTCTGGATCCGTAAATAGCGGCAGCGGCAGCATCCTTTAATACATCGATCGACTCAATATCATCCGGATTGATGGAGGACAAAGGATTGTTATTCAAACCTCCTCTTTCTCCTAAGATAAAGGCGTCATTGGAAAGTGGTATCCCGTCAATTACATAGAGTGGGTCACCACCAGCACTAATAGAAGAAGTACCGCGGATCCTTACAACAGCATGCCCGCCCGCGGCACCACTACCACTGGTGATCTGTACACCTGGTGCTTTACCCTGTAAGGCAGCTTCGAATCCTCCTCCCACATTCACTTCTCGAATATCTTTAGAGACTAGTTTCTCCACATTTCCCACAAGTTCCCGTTTGCGTTGCGTACCATACCCAACAACCACGAACTCTTCCATCATTTCCGCATCCTCTTCCATGAGGAGGTCTAATTGGATCACACCAGATGATGCCTCGACTTGGACAATTCGAGTTTCACTTTTAAAGCCGACAAAAGAGAAACTGATCACATTTTCTCCAACTGGCACATTCTTGAGCTCATAATTCCCATTCACATCCGAAACCGTACCGGCTCCTGATGATTCAAGTACAATATTAACCCCTACAACAGCTTGCTGATTATTGTCAGTGACATTTCCTTTTATTGTTGCTTGAGCGTAGACGTCGGTCGACAAAAACAAACAAGAAAAAGAAAAAAACAAATAGAGAAGTAATGCCTTTTTCATACGGCTTTTTTTTGGAGAAGAGATGGTTGGAAGATCCGACCAGATACTATGTGTCATAATGACACTATGTTGTGAAATTATAGGTTTATTTCACGAAAAACAAATATTCAGCAATAAATGTTAACGATATAAAACGATAGGATAGACTTGTCTAGGAAAATGGATCAATAGAAATATCGCTCATTCAACAAGAGGGTCAAAGACTAAAATGCTTGCCCGATTTTAGTAGACTTTGATACTTCTTTTTGTCAAAACTGTAGAGTTTCGCGGGTCTATGCGCCACATCTTGCTGCGTTTCCGGCAATTCTAATAGCACATCTATTTTTTTAAGTTTCCTTCTGAAATTTCGTCGGTCAAATTCCACATCTAATACTGCCTCGTATAAATTTTGAAGTTGCTTTAGCGTAAATTTATCAGGTAACATAGAAAAGCCGATCGGTTGCTCTCTAAGTGTGCGTTTTAATTTATTCAAACAGTGATTTAAAATCAAATTGTGATCAAATGCCAGCTTACCGATTTTATTTATAGAAAACCATTTTGCTTCTAGATCCAGTTTGTCAATGTTCAACTCATAATCCTCAACTTTGATCAAAGAGTAATAAGCAATGGTGATCACCCTGCCACCCGGATGCCTTTCCGGGATGCCGAATGCCCTAACTTGTTCCAAGTAAATATCACTTAAACCGGTACGTTTGGCCAAGGTACGAGCAGCAGATTCTTTTAAGCTTTCGTTAGCTTGGATCAGATCCCCCAACAAAGACCAACTGCCTTCAAATTCAGGCGTCTCACTCTTAATAAGTAAGATTTTCAGATCCTTGTCAATGTCGTCATATCCAAAAACCACACAATCAACCGATAAGCCAAGCGGTACCTCTTTTATATGATCTGATAGTTTTTTTGGCATCTTAGGTGAATTGATGGGAAAATCAAAAGTCCGCAATTGTTCAATCATTTCCTAATGTGCTTGGATTATTCTTTAAACGCTTTTTATTAGGGCGCATGCCCGCAATAAAAGGCTGGTATTTTTTCGCTGGAAAATTGTGTAGAGAAAATTCATGAATTTTCTCTACTGCAAGATTCTAACATCAGCCTTTCACTGCGGTCACCGGGCTTTCCGTTAAAATTCAGCCCCTGCCTGCTGCTGTTTGGCAGGCGTACAAAGAGCTTCGCGAGGTCGCTTTCGTACGCCGCCAAACAGGGCGCATTCAGTGGCTTCATTACCACTGCAATCCCTTGCGCGCTCGAACTTGAAAATTATGACCGTCAAGTTAACAATTTGAAATTAACTTTGTGTCATCTTGACACTATATCAGGAATCCTTTTATCTTTAGAGCGAGATTAAGGTCTTGTTTGTCTAAATCTTAGCAGAAATGCTGTTTTGTTAAACAAGTTCTGATTCAACTACTGACTACTACTGCGATAACATTTCAACGGATTCTACATCACCATCAAACACAATGTCTTATGTTACTAAAGGCTTGTATTTTCGATTTGGATGGGGTAGTGGTCGATACGGCTATTTACCACTATGCCGCTTGGCGACGATTGGCTAATGAATTGGGTTTTGATTTCTCTGAAGAACAGAATGAACGACTAAAAGGGGTCAGTAGAATGCGCTCTTTGGACTTGATTCTGGAGATAGGTGGGCAGCAAGCCAGCCCTGAAGAAAAACAGGAAATGGCAGCTCGTAAAAACAGTTGGTATCAAGAAATGGTGGCTCAAATGAAACCCGATGAGGTTTTAGCCGGAGCAAGAGCGTTCATCATTGCGTGTAAGGCAGATGGACTCGGTGTCGCGATCGGTTCCGCTAGTAAAAACGCGAAACTGATATTGGCTAAAACTGGCTTAACTGACCTTTTTGATGCCATTATTGATGGGAATGCGACTACCAGAAGTAAACCTGATCCAGAAGTTTTCGAGTTAGCTGCCGCTGCACTCAGCGTTAAACAAGAACAATGCGTGGTTTTTGAAGATGCGCCTAAAGGAGTAGATGCGGCAAACGCACTGAATATGCTTTCTATCGGTGTGGGCAATGTGGCTACTTTGGGTCATGCTGACGCCATCATTTCTGATTTTGAGGGATTCACCTTGGGGCAGTTGTATCACCTTTGCTCGCACAAGGGATAGTAGAGGAAATGAGCCCGCTGGATGCGCCCTGAGTAGCGGCTGGTGAAAGCGACCTTGTGAAGCTCTTTACCAGCCTGCTTACGAAGCAGCAGACAGCGGGGGAATTGGAACGGATAGCCCGACCCTACAGTAAAAAGGGGGGAAGACCCCATTATTTATTAGCCCGTATCTATGGCTATTCTTGTTTTTTTCAAACGATAGCAATCACCCCTTTTTAATGTAGGGATGTGCCCAAAAAAAAGAAACTTTTTTAAGATATGAAATCATACATTCAACACCATGAATGGAAAGTCATTGAAGATGGCTTTCACCCGCAGTGGAATAAGGTGACCGAGAGTTTGTGCAGTTTGGGCAATGGCTACATGGGTCACAGAGGTAATTTCGAGGAGCATTATTCTGGTGAGAAATTACAAGGGAGTTATTTGGCAGGTATTTATTATCCTGATAAGACCCGTGTGGGCTGGTGGAAGAATGGTTATCCGGAATATTTCGCTAAGGTGTTGAATGCGGTGAATTGGATCGGCATAGATGTGAAAATTGGAGAGGAGGTCTTGGATATCGCAAAGGGAGAGTTGTTAGCTTTTCGCCGGTCCTTAGATATGAAAAATGGTGTTTTGGATCGCCATTTCGAACTGAATTTAGGACCGTCCGCGGTACAGGTTCGTTCTCAAAGATTATGTCATATCAAGCGCAAGGAAATCGGTTTGGTCAAGTACAGTATTCGTGCTAGTGATTTCAAAGGAAAGATCGCCCTTCGTCCTTATCTGGATTTTGATGTATGGAATGAGGATACGAATTACGACGAACAGTTTTGGATAGGCATAGACGCGAGATCGGAGCAAGGAAAGGCGGTTGTTATTGCTGAAACCAAGAAAACCAAGTTCAGGGTGGCCGCTCATTTGCGTTTTGAGCTGTTTTTGAATGATGTACCGATCGCTCCTGAGCGAATCGACTTTCAAAGAGAAAAGTACGCTGCTTCAACTGTTGAAGTGGATGTAAAACAAGGGGATGTGCTTAGCATAGTGAAGTACGTATCTATTGTACACTCTGAAAACCATGATGAAGATGCTTTATTTAAAGTTGGATCGGATCTGGTTGAGGAAGCGGAAATGCTTTCCTATGAAAAACTCTATGACGAGCATGCGGAGGCTTGGTCGGAAAAGTGGAGAGAAAGCGACATTCTGATCGAAGGGGATGTGGCAGCACAGCAAGGTATCCGATTCAATATTTTCCACCTGAATCAAACGTATAGCGGAGAAGACGAGCGACTGAATATTGGCCCGAAAGGATTTACGGGTGAAAAATACGGAGGGAGCACCTATTGGGATACCGAAGCCTATTGTTTGCCTTTCTATTTATCAACAGCCGACAAGTCAATTGCGCGCAATTTGCTGATGTATCGTTATAGGCATTTGGGCAAGGCCATTGAAAATGCGGGAAAACTGGGTTTTAATAGTGGTGCGGCTTTATACCCAATGGTAACCATGACGGGTGAAGAATGCCATAATGAGTGGGAGATCACATTTGAGGAAATTCATAGAAATGGTGCTATTGCTTACGCGATTCATGATTATACCCGCTATACTGGCGACAAGACTTATTTACAAGAATATGGTCTGGAAGTCTTGATCGGTATTTGTCGTTTTTGGGCTCAAAGAGTTCAATTTTCCAAGGCTAAGCAGCAGTACGTCATCTTAGGCGTAACAGGCCCCAATGAATATGAAAACAACGTCAATAACAACTGGTATACCAATTATATCGCGGTTTGGTGTTTGCGCTATACTTACCAATGTCTGCTGGATCTGAATAAAGAGCAGCCCGAGCGTTTTAATGAGTTACAAGACAAGCTCAATTTTAAGTTTGAGCATGAAACGAAACTATGGGGGGATATTATTGAAAAGATGTATTTCCCCTATAATGAGAAAGAAAAGCTATTCTTACAACAAGATGGGTTTCTAGATAAACACTTGATGCTTGCTGATGAGCTGTCGGAAGAGATCAGACCTATACATCAAAACTGGTCTTGGGATCGTATACTTCGCTCATGTTTCATTAAACAGGCAGACACTTTACAAGGCATGTTCTTCTTTGAAGAGGAATTTGATGTAGCGGACATACGTAGACATTTTCATTACTACGAACCAATGACAGTGCATGAATCTTCTTTATCGCCTTGTGTACATGCTATTTTGGCGGCTTTGATCGGTGATCATGACAAAGCCTATGAAATGTATTTAAGAACTGCTCGTTTGGATCTGGATGACTATAACAATGATACGGAAGATGGACTACATATCACCAGTATGGGTGGTACTTGGATGGCTTTTGTAAAAGGGTTTAGTGGTATGCGTGTGAAAAATGACAAGCTCTACTTCAATCCTTTTATTCCAGAGAACTGGCAATCTTATAGTTTTAAGATCAGATTTAGATCACACTTGTTGAAGATCACAGCGGATAAAAATGGTGTGCAAATCTCCAATGAAAGTGATATGCCTTTGTCGCTATATGTCCACGATCAATTGCTTAAAGTTGGTGCGAAGCAAATGCTTAAAGCACCTTATTCGGTCATGATCTGATCTAACCCCTATGCTTAGAATTATGAGGAAGACCTATGCTTTAATTCCCGTCTGTTTCTTTTTGATTTGTTCTTGCTTATCTGCCTGTAAATCAACTGTTTTGACGCCTGTGAAGGACGCAAAACCTGATGTTGTTCCTACTAAGGAGGTTGATATTCCCTCAAGCAAAGAATTACTTGGCTTAGCCAGCCCGATTCAAATGCAAGCCGATACCATTAGCGTACTGCTGGAAGATTATTTTCAACATCCCGGTCAAATTGAATACTTCTCTTTTGATGAAGGAAGCTACAAAGCCACACTGATCAAAGACAGTACTGTTTTATTCATTAAAAGTATAAAGGAGAAACCTGGTCTGGTCAACTTATCCATCCGACTAGGGGGAAAGGACTTTGACATTTTGGTTAAACCCTCCAAACGGGAAGCAGTGAAATTAGTTTATGTCCCTGAAAAAGGGGAAAGCCCTAAGTCTGTTGGAATAGCTGGTGATCTGAATAGTTGGAATCCTGCTTCAACGCCAATGCGATTAGAAGACGGGGATTGGGTTGTAGATTTAAAACTGGATCCAGGGGATTATCCCTATAAATTCGTAGTAGACGGGGAGTGGGTGATGGATGCCCAAAATGGGGAGAAAATCAGCAATGGGCAAGGTGGTTTCAATTCCTTATTGTCTATTGATAAACCTCCTTTGTACAGCTTGCCTTTCTTGTATTTGCCCAAACAAGAGAATGAGAATGAAATAGCCATTCATTGGGTGATGCAGGCAACAAACTATATCGCTTATTGGAATAACCAACGCCTCGATATCACTCCAATAAAAGGAGAAGGTATCAGCGTTCAAATTCCTGAAAGGGCTAAGAAAGTAGAACGCAGTTACATTCGGGTATTTGGTGAGAATGATTTAGGCTTATCTAATGATATGAAGATTCCTCTTTCTTTTGGTAAGATATTATCTGACACCAAAGAGATGCGGCGAATGGATACCGAAGCCATGAGCATGTATTTCCCCTTGGTGGATCGTTTCCATAATGGTAACCCTAATAATGACGAACCTCTTGAGGATGAACGATTGGAACCTATTCAAAACTTCATGGGTGGTGATATAGCGGGCATAACAGAGAAAATTCGATCAGGCTATTTCAAAGAGCTGGGAATTAATACTTTATGGCTTTCTCCTATCACACAGAATCCTTTAGAGGCTTATAGAGAATACCCCGAACCAAGAAGGTGGTATTCGGGCTATCATGGCTATTGGCCCATCAAATCCAATAAGGTAGATCACCGTTTCGGAACCGATGAAGAACTACATGAATTAGTGCGAGTCGCTCATGAAAACGACATGAATGTGCTCTTGGATTTCATCTGCAATCACGTCCATCAAAATCATCAAATGTATCAGAATCATCCCGAATGGGCTACGAAAATGATTCTGGAAGATGGCACAACGAATATCCGCATTTGGGATGAGCAACGTTTGACCACTTGGTTTGACGACTTCCTTCCTTCGCTCAACTTATCTAAACCACCGGTCATAGAAATGCAGGCGGATTCTGCTTTTTATTGGTTGAAAGAGTTTGGCTTAGATGGATATCGACATGATGCGACCAAGCACATACCATTGGCATTCTGGCGGCACTTAACCAAAAAGATCAAGAAAGAAGTCATACTGGAAGAAGGAAGGCCAGTTTACCAAGTAGGCGAAACTTATGGCAGTCATGAGTTGATCGCTTCTTACATTTCATCGGGCATGGTAGATGCGCAATTCGATTTTAATCTTCATTTCACTGCTAGAGATGCTTTTGCTAAAGATGATGCTTCTTTCAAGCTGATCACAGATGCTTTACGTGCTACATTTGACCATTATGGTTACCATTCCAGCATGGCGAATATCACAGGGAATCACGATCAAACCAGATTCATGGGGCTGGCAAGCGGAGCAGTTGATTATGCCGAAGATCAAAAGGAAGCAGGCTTCCTAAGAGACATACAGGTAAAAGATGAAGCCGCCTATGGCAAACTGGCCAGCATGACCGCTTTTTTGATGTCTATACCGGGTGTGCCCGTGATCTATTATGGTGATGAGATCGGTATGGTCGGTGCCAGTGATCCGGATAACCGAAGAATGATGCGCTTTGATGGCTGGAATGAGAAAGAGAGGGAGTTGAAAGCAAGTGTGGAGGCACTAAGTAATTTCAGAAGAAATAGCTTGCCCCTGATTTTCGGAGATACTTACATGCTGAAAGATAAACCAGATTTCATGGCATGGTCGCGCACCTATAATGGGGAAACAGTGATTTGTGTGTTCAATAAATCGGGTACGGCGAAAGGAAAAACTTTTCAATTGCCTGATTTCTTAGATGAGCAAAAGTATGCGTCTGTTTTCGGACATACCACTATTGAAAAAACAGGAAACTACCGAACCATCACCTTCAATAATAAAGAAAGACAGTACGACTTCTTTGTAGTTGCTGGTCAGGATTAAACTGAACTTATGAAACCTTCTCACTTCTCATTTTATTTGCTTGTGGTGATTCTTGTTAGTATAGCCATTACTTCTTGTAACAAGAGACAGCATATGCAAGATGAACCCACCAGATTTGTTAATCCGGTAGTGGTTGAAAAACCTGCTCCAAAACTGAATGCGCTACCGGAATGGGCAAAAAATGCAGTAATCTATGAGATTAATGTAAGGCAGTATTCTGAAAGTGGAACACTCAGTGAGGTCACTGCTGATCTTGAAAGAATCAGTGATTTGGGTGTGGATATACTTTGGTTAATGCCCATTTATCCCATTGGAGAAAAGAGAAGAAAAGGCAGTCTGGGTAGTTATTACTCTGTCAAAGATTACAAGGCGGTCAACCCAGAACACGGTACTTTACAAGACTTGAAAGACCTGGTGAACAAAGCACATCAGTTGGATATGAAAGTGATCTTGGATTGGGTGCCTAACCATACTTCATGGGATAACAACTGGATCAGCGAACATCCAGAATGGTTCACGCATGTTAATGATACGATCACACATCCATTAGACCAAAACTCAGGTAAATCTACAGGTTGGACGGATGTGGCGGATCTAAATTATGATAACAGCGAAATGAGGGCTGCAATGATCGATGCGCTCCAATTCTGGGTGCGGGAGGTCGATATTGATGGTTATAGATGTGATGTGGCAGGCTATGTGCCTTTAGATTTTTGGAGAGAAGCCAATACAGCATTGCATAGTATGAAAGAGATCTTCATGCTGGCAGAATGGGACAATGTTCGGGAACATTTTGATGTGGGTTTTCACATGAATTATTCTTGGGGCTATAAAGACCTGATCAAAGAAGTAGCGCACGGCAAAAGGTCCGTTGAGGATATCTGGAAGTTCTATAATGAACAAGGGGCTAAGTATGCTGATAAAGCGGTACACATGTATTTCATCACCAATCACGACGAGAACTCTTGGAACGACTTCCCGGCGGTTTTAGGAGAGGCGGAAATGGCACTGGCGGTACTGACGATGACATTTGATGGGATGCCCTTGATATATTCTGGTCAAGAATCCGGATTAAAACGAAAGGTCTCTTTTTTTGATAAAGATCATTTTGATTGGAAAGACTATGCGCACACTGATTTTTACAGACAACTCAATAGCTTAAAAGCAAATAATCAATCGCTATACAATGGCACCTATGGTGGAGATATGACCCCCATAGCAGATTCGGAAGGACTCTTTGCATTTAAAAGAGCGAAAAATGGAGATGAAGTCAGCGTATTTCTAAACTTATCTGACAAACCCATTGCCCTCGATAATAAATCTTGGAATCAGGGTTTCAAGGAGTTAATGAAGGAAGGAGTCGCATTAGAAGGAGATAAAATCACATTCGCCCCTTGGTCGTATTGGGTGCTAGAAAAGTAAAATATCATGCCTAAACCTAAACTGTCTTTTTGGGATATTTGGAATATGAGCTTCGGCTTTCTGGGTATCCAAATGGGATTCGGACTACAGATCGGTAATGTGAGTAGGATCTTCCAGACATTAAACGCTGATGTTGATGATTTGGCGATTTATTGGCTAGCAGGACCTGTTACGGGTCTGGTCGTTCAACCGATTATCGGCTATCTATCCGATCGTACCTGGAGTTCGCGATGGGGGAGGAGAAGACCCTATTTTTTATTAGGTGCGATATTGGCTGCCATCTCTCTCCTCATCATGCCTAATTCCCCAGGCCTGTGGATAGCTGTGGGGATGCTCTGGATCATGGATTCATCTTTTAATGTAGCGATGGAACCTTTCCGCGCTTTCGTAGGAGATAAACTTCCTGCCGAGCAGCGTACTATGGGCTTCGCTATGCAGAGCTTTTTTATTGGTATTGGTGCAGTGATCGCTTCCCTATTACCTTGGATTTTCACAAACTGGCTAGGATTGAGTAATACGGCTCCTGAAGGAGTGATTCCAGATTCTGTGAAATGGTCATTTTATATTGGTGCAATAGCCTTCTTCCTAGCGGTGCTCTATACTGTAATGACCGCCAAAGAATACAGCCCAGAACAAATGGCTGCATTCGAGGCGGAGGAAAAGCAAAATACAGACTTCAAACATCAATTGGATAGCCCAGAGGCTTATGCGGCAAATGGAGCCAAACAGCTTAATATTGGTGCTGCTATCGCAATATTTGGAGCTATAGCTACCGCAATATTGATTTATTTCCAGCTGGATCGTGATCTTTATGTGGTAAGTGTCGGTACTATGATCGCCGGATTGATGTTCTTGATCGCAGGTGTATTACAAAAAGGAGGTAATACCCAAAGCGCATTCGTAACGATCATGAATGATCTGCAATCCATGCCAAGTACCATGAAGCAATTGGCAGCTGTACAATTCTTCTCTTGGTTCGCACTGTTTGCCATGTGGATTTATACCACCTCCGCAGTAACAGAATTCATATACGGTACTACGGATACCACCTCCGAATTATACAATACGGGTGCGAACTGGGTGAGTCTTTGCTTCGGGGTTTACAATGGGGTAGCAGCTTTAGTCGCATTCCTTTTGCCAGTGATCGCCAAGGCCACCAACAGAAGAACCACCCACATGCTGAGTTTGATCTGCGGTGGTGTCGGACTGGCTTCTATTTATTTTATCAAAGACCCCAATTTACTGGTTTTATCTATGGTCGGTGTGGGTATCGCTTGGGCAA
>JAHDGT010000006.1:0-11431 GCA_020631675.1 Bacteroidota bacterium | reverse complement strand
GGGCGTATTCAACTTTTTTATCGTTATCCCGCAAATGGTAGCAGCTTCCATCCTAGGTTTTATGCTGCGGGAATTCTTCGACGGAGCCTCTTTGTACGCCCTGCTTATTGGTGGTGTGTCCATGTTCATTGCCGCCTTCTTGAATCTTTTAGTAAACGATGTAGACGAATAATATATGCGAAGCATTCTCTCCTTACTTTTCCTCCTCACCTCTTTCTCCTTGTTATGGCATCCATTGTCAGGACAGGAAGAAGACCCGAACGACCCTACTAGACGACTGCCAGATGGGGTAAAACGTTCCACACATACGCATTACGCTCCTGATGGGGCTAAAGTGGATCAAGCAAGGATCTGCCCGCCAAGCTGGTGGGTGGGTATGGAGAACTCCCGACTTGAACTCATGATCTATGATCAAGACATCGCCAACCTGAAAGCGGAGGTCGATCACAAAGGAGTGAAAGTGATTGCAACGAAGCGACTGGCTAATCCCAATTACTTATTCGTAGAACTTGAAATAGCTCCTGAATGCGAAGCAGGTTCCTTTGAAATACGCTTAAAGCACAAACGCTATACGCAGAGAAAATACAGCTATGAATTAGCTAAAAAAGGCACTAGAAAAAACAAAGTAGAAACCCTCAATGCGCAAGATTTCATCTACTTGATCATGCCTGATCGCTTTGCCAACGGAGATCCAAGTAATGATGTATTTGACGAAATGACACAGAAAGAGATTCGCCGTGACCTCATGTTTTTCCGTCATGGTGGTGATCTGCAAGGCATCATAGATCATTTAGATTACATCCAATCTTTAGGTGTGACCGCACTCTGGTTGAACCCTGTGCTTGAAAACGACCAGCCTTATGAGTCTTATCACGGCTATGCCATGACCGATCATTATGCCATTGACAGACGCTTTGGGTCTAATGAACTATTCAAAGAACTTTCAGATGCCTGTCAAGAAAGAGGCATTAAAATGATCATGGACATCATTCATAATCACGTAGGCGATCAACATTGGTTCATCCAAGATATTCCAAGTGAAGACTGGCTACATCAATATGAAAGCTTTACCAAAACCACCTATCGGGCACCTACGCTAATGGACCCCTATGCTTCAGAAGCAGACAAAGCTTTAATGTCTGATGGCTGGTTCGATCACCATATGCCGGATCTCAATCAAAAGAACCCGCATTTAGCGACTTACCTCATTCAAAATAACATCTGGTGGATCGAGTATGCGGGCCTGGATGGCTATAGAATTGACACCTACGCCTATCCGGATCAAGCATTCATGCAAGATTGGGCAAAGGCCATTCAAAGAGAATATCCCGACTTCCACATGTTCGCGGAAACTTGGGTTCATGGTGCGGCGGTACAAGCGCAGTTCACACAGAACAATCAGTTGAGAGGCGACTATAACTCCCATATGCCCGGAGTGACCGACTTCCAATTGTATTATGCGATCAATGAAGCCTTGCAAAAACCACAAGGGTGGACAGAAGGTGCGGCTAAAATTTACTACACCCTAGCTAAAGATTTTCTCTACGAAGATCCTTATAGAAATGTCGTCTTTTTAGATAATCACGATCTAAGTCGCTTCTTTGCCATGGTCGGTGAAGACGACCGCAAATTCAAATCAGGAATCGCATTCCTACTGACCACAAGAGGCATTCCCATGATGTATTATGGCACAGAACTACAGTTCAATAACTTCTCTGATCCAGATGGAAAAGTGAGGCAGGATTTTCCTGGAGGTTGGGCAGAAGACACGGTTAACAAATTTGAAGCAGCAGGAAGAAGCAAGCAGGAACAATCAGCATTCGACTATGTTTCTTCTTTAGCGAACTACAGAAAAAACAGTAAAGCCCTCACTACTGGAAAGCTCACGCAGTTCGTGCCCCAAGATGGCATTTATGTCTATTTCAGAAGCAGTGATGATGAGCGTATCATGGTGGTCATGAATACCGCTGATGAAGAAAAAAAGCTGAAACTGGATCGCTTTAAAGAAGGAATTCAAAAAGCCAGTGCAGCGAAAGACATTGTTAGTGGCGAAAAATTCGACCTTAATGATGACTTAACTCTCCCCCCATTCACCACTTTTGTGCTGAAATTACAAGATTAATACTTCATAAAGTTCAACATTTTAAACAGACATACTTAAGTAGTTGTTTGAAGACTTTTTTTTATTTACTTTTATTGTGTCATAATGACACTAACCCAGTATATTGCTTTTACCACAATACACAATTTATGCGTAAGCTTTACTTTTCTATTTTCTGTTTGTTCTGCTGTGCTTGCACGCTAATGGCAGAACCCGTGGTCGTCACGATCGATGTGAACGCGAATCCTGACGTCACTTTTGTTTACTTCAAAGGTACACCCACTGGTTGGGGCAATGTAGACGGCTATGATGATGGCACCAATGGTGATGCCACCGCTGGTGATAACATTTGGTCTGCTACTTTTGATGTAGAATGTGATGGCACAGCTCACGAATGGGGTGCTGTGAATCAAGATGATGGCTGGTTGCTTGAAGGGGATAACCCCGCATTTACCGTTAACTCTGACTGTGGCGTTGAAGGACAAACTTCTTACACCATTCCTATGACCGGCGGTTCCGTGGACCTTGTACTTACCGTAACAGATTCCAATGCCGATATTCCTAGCATCGCAGTCAAAGGTGCTTTCGGTGGATGGGCTGATATCGATATGTACGATGATGGTACCAATGGAGATGCCATGGCCGGTGATGGCGTTTGGAGCGTTAGCGTTTCTGCCGATATGCCTGCTGCCGGTGATGAGCCAGTGAGCTACGAATGGGGTGCTTCTCGTACAGACTGTTCAAATGGTTGGTTGATCCAAGGTCCTAATGTGGTCTTCTCTGTTGATGATTCAGGGAATGTGAGCGGAGACACCAACTATACCATCGACCCTTATGGCGATCTGTATGATGTTACCTTCCGCGTATTCATGGGCAATGAGATCTTCGACCCAAGCGACATCTATGTTACTGGTGAAATAGAAACCTGCTCTTGGAGTTTTAATGATGTTCCTTTAACACAAAGTGCGGCTGACCCTGCTGTTTTTGAAGCCACTCTTAGCTTAGATGCAGGCACTTACGCCTACAAATTCGGTATGGGCTTAGGTTCAGATGCTGGTGGTGAAAACTCTCCTGGCACAAGCTTCGCAACTGTTTTCCAAGAAGGAGAATGCGGTGTGGATAATGGTTTCGGTGGTTCTAACCGCATCATTGATCTATCGGGCTTACAAGGAAATACCGTCTTAGATGTAGTTGTTTTCAACACTTGTGAGATCTATGAGATCGCGAGCGTGAATGAGACGGCTTTGACTTTAGATCGCTTCGACATCAGCCCTAATCCTGCATTGGATCAGGCTACGATCAACTTCACTAATGATACAGCAGAAGACTTCACTTTAAGCCTTCGCAGCATCACTGGTCAAGAAGTTTTATCCTTGAACAACTTGCAGTCAAATAGCGTGACCATCGCCACTACAGAGTACCCTGCCGGCGTGTACTTCGCGACTTTGACCAATGCGAAAGGACAATCGTCAACACAACGTTTAGTGATTCGCTAGTCCCCTGATTTTTCGAGTTACTAAATTTTCCGGCAGCTCCCAATATCCTTGAGAGCTGCCTTTTTATTATATTTTTGGAGGCATACCTGCAATAAAAAGCTGGCGAAAGTGGATATCAAAATAATCGGCATCGGGCACAATTCTTACTTCTTGTGCTTTATGTCCTTCGCTTTGAAAGTGCCATCTTTTCACTGCAGGTACCGGGCTATTCGCTAAAATTCACCCGCTATCTGCTGCTTCGCTGGCAGGGCTAAAAATGGCTACCTCTGGGCCGCCTTTTTAGCCCGCCGCTCAGTGCGCATCTATCGGGTTCATTACCGCTGCTATCCCTTGCCCGACAAAGTGGAAAATCTTAGGTCTTATGATTTGTAGAAAATTAAAATGGCTTAGCTTTTCAATGCTATTCCTAGTAGGTGTTCATTTGGCTTGTCAAGCGCAAATCGTCTGGACAGACCCACCCTTCCCTACTGTAGAAGATGAGATCACCATCTATTATGATGCGACACAAGGAAGCGGTGAATTAGAAGGGGTGGAGCCTGTATTCATGCACACAGGGGTGGTTACTGCCGCTGGTGGAGCAGGCAACTGGCAGTACGTGCAAGGCAATTGGGGTACTTTTGATGGCAATACCATCATGACTTCTGAAGGCGATAACATCCACTCCAAAACCATTAACATCATAGATTACTATGGCGTACCAGCGGAGGATGAAGTAGTTGAACTTGCCTTCGTTTTTCGCAATCAGGATGGAAGCCTAGAAGGCAAAACAGTGGACTATCAAGACATCTTTCTGCCTATCTACACCTCCACAACAGAACTCATCATAGCCTTTGAAAGCCCAAGTGAAGATTTCTTGATTGTAGAAGAAGGAGAAGAAATACCCATTACCGTCAATGTCAACCAATCCATTGATCAATTAGAGATTTTCATAGAGGATGTACTGGTCCAGTCTACTGCGAATTCCAATTGGTCGGGCAGCATCATGGCGAATGGCAGTGGTACGAAAATAGTAACAGCACAAGCCACTAAAGGTGAGGAGGTTGTCAGCGATCAATTCTCCTTCATCATCATTCCAGAGATCATTGAAGCAGAACCACCCGCTAATACTCAAAACGGACTGAATCGCATTGATGAGAGTACAGCTCTTTTTCAATTGTGGGCGCCCTACAAAAACAATGTTTGCCTGATCGGCGATTTTAATAACTGGACGCCACAAGAAGACTATTTCATGAAGCGTTCAGCAGATGGGGAACGTTGGTGGATCGAGTTAAACGACTTGGAACCCAATACCGAATACGCTTACCAATACTTAGTAGATGGAAGTCTTAGAATAGCTGATCCCTACTCTGAAAAAATACTCGACAAATGGCATGATGGCTACATCACTGATAACGTTTATCCCGATTTAAAAGCCTACCCTTTAGGAGCAGGAAATGTAGCAGCCACCGCATTCAAAACCACAAAAGACCTTTTCAATTGGCAGCATGATGATTTTGAGTTGCCGCCTAAAGAGAATCTCGTGGTTTATGAATTACTGCTCAGGGATTTCTCCGAAGAACGTTCCTTCAATGCCGTTTTAGAACGTTTGGATTATCTAGACAGCTTAGGCATAAACGCTATAGAACTCATGCCTGTACACGAGTTTGAAGGCAACGACTCCTGGGGCTATAATGTCTCCTTCCACATGGCATTAGATAAGTACTATGGTACGCCAGAAGCATTCAAAACACTAGTAGATGCCTGCCACGAAAGAGGCATCGCCGTGATCATAGACATGGTCTTCAATCACGCCTTCAGCCAAAGTCCGCTTTGTCAGTTATACTGGAACCAGAGTGAGTTCAGACCCCTGCCGCAAAACCCCTGGCTGAACATGGAAGCGGCACATCCATACAATGTGGGCTACGACTTTGACCATGAAGCCATAGCCACCCAAGAATGGATGGATCAGGTTTCTCAATATTGGTTCGAAGAATATCATGTGGATGGGTTCCGTTATGATCTGTCAAAAGGATTTACGCAGAATTACACCAATAATGTAGGTGTATGGAGCAGCTATGATGCAGAGCGTATCGCACTACTCAAAAGAGCAGGAGATGCGGTCTGGTCCTATAAGCCAGAAGCCCTACTGATTTTAGAACACTTCGGCGATAAAGCCGAGGAACAAGAACTGACGGATCATGGCTTCATGACTTGGGGCAATGCCAATCACGAATACAATGAAGCCTCAATGGGCTACAGCAGCTACTTAGCAAGCTTGGATCATCAATCCGCCGGACGCGGTATGAATAGTCCTTCGTTGATCGGTTATATGGAAAGTCATGA
Organism: Bacteroidota bacterium; assembly: GCA_020631675.1. Classification (GTDB taxonomy): domain Bacteria; phylum Bacteroidota; class Bacteroidia; order Chitinophagales; family UBA2359; genus JAHDGT01. The sequence goes on along the minus strand of JAHDGT010000006.1, from coordinate 5,512 downwards.
TGAAGAGCGCTTGATGTACAAAAATCTGGAGTACGGCAATTCAGGTCCTGATGATTATGATGTTACGGATTTGGAAACCGCCCTTCAAAGACAAGCCTTGGTAGGTGCTTTCCTTTTTGCTACACCCGGGCCGAAAATGATCTGGCAGTTCGGTGAATTGGGCTTCGACTACTCCATTAACTGGTGTACGGATGGGAGTGTGGACGAAAATTGTAGATTAACCGCCAAGCCTGTACGTTGGGATTATTTAGAGGACCCCAATAGAGTAGCACTCTATAATGCGTGGAAAGAAATGATCCAACTGAAAACCCAAGTTCCAGTTTTCCGTACAGAGGATTACAGCTATAACCTAAGCAGTAAGTTCAAATACATAGACCTGCAAAACGACAGCACCTTTGTCAAGCTGATCGGTAACTTCGATGTGCAAAGCAATGATCTGAACATCACTTTACCGCACTCAGGTACTTGGTACGAATACTTTAGTGGGGATTCTATTTCAATAGGAGAAGACGCATCATTAGCTGTCCCTTTTGAGGCTGGAGAATACCGAATCTATTCAGACGTGGATCTGAGCAGCATCCTCAATGCAGCAAATGAGGAAATTGATGATGACGAAGAGGAGGAGGAAGAAGAAGAAATGGAAGAACCTATACTCGAAGATTATGTTGTACTAGGACCTAATCCCTCAACAGATGTCTTACATCTTGAATTAGGCTATACGCAATCTACTTCTGTAGAGATCAGCATCTTTGATAGTCGTGGTAGACAGTTGTTCGAGCTGTTTGAAGGATCAGGAGATCGCTTTGAATTTGAAGAATCCGTAGCTGGTCGCTTATCGCCTGGTATTTATCTGATCAAAGTGAAAAGCGACGATCACGAGCACGTTTTGAAGTGGGTATTGCTAGATTAATTAATGTGCTGATGTGCTGATGTGCTGATGTGCTGATGTGAACGGAATTTGAAAATTTGACAATGAGTCAATTTGAAAATGATATTTTCTGAAAACAAACATTTTCAAATTTTCAAATTGAGAATTGCCACATTGACCCGTGCGAGGGATAGGAGTGGTATTAAGTGTGCTGCATGGCGAGTGAGTGCGCCTGTTGCGGGGGCGGCCCAGAGGTAGCCACCGCAACAGGCAGCAACGAACCGACAGGCAGTGCGCTTAATAAGAACGGATAGCCCGGTACCCGCAGTAAAAAGGGTTTTTTACCGTAGAGACGTTATATCATAACGTCTTTTTGCCACAAAAAAATAAAATCTCTCTTAGGTCGGATCGTAATTTTGAAAAAACACCCCCCTTTTTATTGCGGGTACGCACCCATATATAAAGCATAAAATCAACCCCTAAAACTAATCAAATATGAAAACGCTTTTTTCAATACTTACGGCACTTCTAACAAGCCTTAGTGCCTATGCCCAAACCGCCAATTTCATGGATATTTCGGCAGCTGCTGGAATTGATCATGTGGGTAGCAATTACGGTTTAGCGGTTGTGGATGTGGATCAAGATGGCTGGGACGATATTTATGTGACCTGCCGCAATGAGGAACCCAATTTAATGTACAGAAACAATGGGGATCTGACTTTCACGAATGTGGCGGAAGAGTGGGGGATAGCTGATGCGGGAGACGGCAGAATGAGCGTATTTGCCGATTTTGATATGGATGGCGACTTGGATCTTTATGTGGGGAATAATGGTCAGGATAAGCTTTATGAGCAACAGGAGGACGGCTCGTTCTTAGATGTGACAGCAGCGGCTGGTGTGGCGAATTTTCATGAGGTGCGTTCTTTGAATTTGATTCAGATCGACAATGACGGCGACATTGATCTGAATGTGAGTAATATCAATGAAGAGAATGTACTTTACCAGAATTTGGGGGAGATGAGTTTCGAGAATGTGACGGCGGAATATGGGGTGAGCGATGATCAGATTTCTATGGGTGCAGTGGCATTTGATCATGATGATGATGGCGATACGGATCTGTATCTGACCCATGATGCCAATCAGGCTTTCATTATGTATGAATGTGTGCAGGGAACCTATTTTGAGGCTGCTGACGCGGACATGGGTTTGTCATTGGAAGCACAAGGGATGGGCGTGGATGTAGGCGATTTCAATAAAGATGGTTTGAAGGATCTGTACATCACCAATTTGTATGAAAACTCCCTATTGATCAAGCAAGAAGATGGTACTTATGTGGATATTGCTGGTGCAGCCGGCGTGGATGATACGGGCATGGGCTGGGGCATTATGAGCTTTGATTACGACAATGACGGTTGGCAGGATATCTACATCACTAATGAAAGCAATATACCACCTATGCAGCCGAATAGACTGTATAGAAACAATGGGGATCTGACTTTTACGGATGTGGCAGTGGGTACGCCTTTAGCCAGCCCTAATGCGGGTTTTGCTTGTGCGTACGGGGATTTTAATAATGATGGTATGTTGGACATTGTAGTAGCCAATGGTGGATTTACGGGCAACCAGCTCTTTTTGAATATGGAGGAGAACGACAATAATTGGTTCAAGTTGAAGCTGAATGGTTTCGCGACGAATACCGTAGGGGCAAGCGTGAAATTTTACGCACCACCATCAGGAGGGGCACAAGAATTATTGGCGAATGATGAATTACTAGGTGGTTCTGGCTATGCTTCGCAAATGCCGTATACGATGCATTTTGGCTTAGGAGAAAACAATGCGATCTACGACCTGGGTATAGATTGGATGTCGGGACAAACGATCGAAGTAGCGGCGCTATTCGCCAATCAAACACTAACGGTGAATGAAGATGGAACATTCCCTACAAGCGTAATAGATGAAACTGTGGAAACAATAGTGGAGCTATCTCCAAATCCAAGTACAGATCAACTGAACGTGCGTTTAGAGGCAACTCAAAAACCAACAGCTATAGCGGTAAAAGTTTATGATGTGATGGGAAGATTGCTTCTAACTCAACAAGAGCAAAATCGTCAGTTTTCTCTGAATATTAAAGATCTGGATGCAGGTACTTACTTCCTTCAAATGGAGCTAAACGGGGAGCTGTTGATACGACCTTTTATTAAGCATTGAGGAAACGGATAAGGGCGAATAAAAAAAGGGCAGTTGCGTATGAACTGCCCTTTCGGTTGATCTGGGTAAACTTGGAAGTAACTTTAAAAAGTTACTAGGAAAGAAATTACTTTGTAATTAGTAACTCACACTATCAAATGCACCACTGATAGTAGTATCTCCACCACCAACAATGTCTAAACCAGTAAAAGTGAAAGTACCTGAAACCGTAGTTCCTGCTACCTCGGTAAAGGTAATGCTACCATTATTAGAGGTAACCGCAGAACCATTGACATTGCCATAAGAACCAGGCGAAGTCAAATCAAATGGGAAGGTGCCCAATTCAGGGGTTCCTACATAAACAATGGTAATAGTGATCTCATCGGTAGAACCGGTAATACCTAATACATCAGCAGCGAAAACCGCTTCTATATCCATGGCGGTAAAGTCAATGTCACCAGGTGTGATCGTTGCGGTAAATGTAGCGTCATCTGTGCCACCGGTACCATCCGTGCTTCCGTCTGTTCCTTCACAAGCGGTAGGACATGGTCCGCCACAGTCGATACCTTCTTCACCCTGATTCTGAATGCCATCAAAGCAAGAGGCAACAGTTTCACAGGCATCGGGGCAAGGTCCGCCACAGTCTACTCCTAACTCACCACCATTCTGAACACCATCAGAACAGCTAGCGGTATTGGTACAAGGCGGACAAGGTCCACCACAATCTATACCGATCTCTCCTTGATTTTGCTCTAAATCAGAACAAGTATATTCTGAAGAACAGGCTATAGACAGCATTAGGAAACAACTGGCAAATAAAAACAGTAAGGTTTTGATATTCATCGTGTTAATCGTTTTTTTAGGCGCTTGAGCTTAGAGTTGATGAATGGGTGTTCGGACAAACACAGCCCCGAAAGGGCTTTCAAAGAAACGCAAGATAGCGATAAGAGATGAAAATCTATTACTCAAATCACTAAATTTGGCCCTTGTCATATCGAAAAGCAATCCAATTGTGCTTTCGCCTCAATAATAACTATGCTAATGCGTCTTCTTTCATACTTTACGATATACTGTCTATTCGTACTATGTGGTCCTGCTTGCTACGCTGGCGGCGGGGGAACACAGATCCACGCCCAAGATGCTTTTTCAGCAGGCTTGGCTAATGTCAACGTATCAACGCCCATCGGCTTGTCCAGCGTATTCTACAATCCGGGCATGATGCCGAATAGTCGCCCAGGCATCCAAATAGGCGGAACAGCCAGTTTCGATCAAGGACAATTTCAGGCATATGGCAGTACGCAATTACCCAGTCAATGGGAAGATTCGCCCCTCTATCTGCCCAACCTATACCTCAGCTTCCCCTTGAACCTAGGGCTTTCCAAGCTGGATGATAACAAGCAATTGTACTTGGGCTTATCCGTCAACCGACCCTATGCGCATCATACTGTTTATCCAAACGATTGGCAGGGCAGATCCATTGTATTGAGCTCTACTTTTAATTCCATTTACATCCAGCCCACGGTCAGCTATCCATTGACGGAAAAGATCTCTTTAGGGGCGGGTATCGTGATCGTGCGTATGGATTACGCCCAGACCAGAGCATTGCCTTATGATACCAATCCGCTATCCAGCTATGTTGCCACTAATACCGAAAGTGTGGAAGCGAATGGGGGGATATGGACTTTCAACGGGGGAATTCACATCAAGCCCACAGAACAAATGCATATCGGTGTCAGCTACATCGGCAGAGCAAGAGGAAGATTAACAGATGGAACAGCCACTTTTGATGTGCCGAGAAGCCTGGCTGCCGAGTTCCCGACTACTTCTGCTTCTACCACTTATCGACTTCCCGATCGTATGAGCATCGGCTTTACCCATTATCTCGGAGGAACAAAAGATACTTACATCAGCGGTCAGATCACTCGCTACGGCTGGGATCATCACGATGGTCAGAATATTGATTATGGTTCAGAAATAAATGGAGCTAGAAATCGCACACTAGGTGTGAAACTATCCGACTCATTCGAGTACTCTTTAGCACTTAAAAATCAATTTGGTGAACGCTTATCCGCCACTATCGGAGCAGGCTACCACACTTCGGGTAACTTAACAGATCATGCACGTTTAGAAAGCCCCGCCTCTAATGGCATTCTCTTAGCAGGGGGCGTACAGATCACAGTAGCTGAGCACTTTACCGCCGCCTTAGCTACACAATATTTTTACGGACTGGCAACCAGCGTACGCAATTCCACTTTCAATACAGATATTGAATTTCAACGCTATAGCATTCGTCCCTCTTTATCTGTTGGCTGGTTTTTTTAATTATTAGGGCACATACCCACAATAAAAGCCTGCGCTAACAAGCGGAAAAACCATCGGCATACGGCACGAAAGTCTCACGTCTCGAGTCTCATGTCTCGAATCTAAGAAAGCGCAAGCTTTCACTGCGGGTACCGG
>JAHDGT010000385.1 GCA_020631675.1 Bacteroidota bacterium | reverse complement strand
GACCACAGTACGGCCACCATATTTTTTTACGAGTTCTTTTGAATGAAGCAGCATAAAACTGAGGTGGTTTAAAGTTTTATCGACTAAGAGCGTGTACTACTCTAAACGTCATCTCTACCGATCACATAAGCATCACGATCATCAGTGTCATCATCATCATTATTTTGCGCTTTATCCGCTTGCAGATTATCGCTAGATCTTGAATCCGTGCTTGCGTTGTTGTTATTCGTCGTGTTGGTGAACTCAGTAGTACTATTATTAGAAAAGCCCGATTTCCCTTCTGCTAAATTCCGTGCAGTTGCCGTATAAGATTCCAACATAGATAAAACACTGAGTACGATACTCCGCACCTGTTCCGACTTACCACTGCCCGCACCCTTATTGTCGCTCACGATCATAGCCGCCACATTGGTGGCAAAGCTGGCCGGACTATAAGTGCCTTTGAATTTCACGTACTCTTTCAAAAGGCGGTACTCTTGTTTTTCTAACTCAATTTCTAAACGCCCTTGCTTACGCAACAGCTGAATTTCTGTCTTCTCATCACTATGCTCTAAATCCACCATCGCATTCGCGATCGCTTTCAAAATAGGACGCTTCAAAAACCTGCGACGAAAAACGATCAGCATTAAAGAAATAAAGAGCAGAAAAGCACACCAAATACCAAAACCCAAAGTCAGCGAGTCTAGCAGATCAGAAAGAATCACTGGTATGAATACCATGGTGAAAAATAGAGCGAACAAAAGCAAGAATACACCAATGATCGCAAAAGAGGAAATCGTAGCCACATTAGAAGACAAACTCCCCGAAGAACGTACCTTCTGGAGTTCAATGTGCATTTCTACATACTTCTTCACTTCTAATGCTAACTGTTCTGCTAAATTGGCCATAAAAATGCTGTCTGTGCTTGAATGGATAGTGAGGTAGTTTGAACCTCTCCTTTACTACGAATGCAAGAGCAATGGTAAATATAAGGATTGCGGGTACATAAAACGGGCGATGACCCATAAAGATCATCGCCCGTTTCTAAAATAACGATATTTCACAAAATGAGGTGGTATTAAGCACTATGCGGAATGCTGCCTTCGCCGCCCTCCTGGCTATTCATGCGCTTAATGGTATCTTCTACCATCTCTTCCGCATTTTCTTTCCATTCTGAGAAACGGTCCGCACTTTTTTCTGCTTGTGCTTCCATCTCTAACTGTAAACGCTTCATCTGCTTGCGCAAACGCTTACGAGTTTTTCTACCACTTTGAGGCGCATATAAAGCAGCAACCGAGCCACCTATGACCAAACCAACGATCAACCAAAGTAAATTTTTCATATTGAGTATGTTTAACTTGCTATTTTGACTGTAGAGTGACTACAAAGTTACCTAATAAAATACGTAATCGCCACAGCTACTTTTCTGAATACGTTCACCAACCTAAAAGATCTTATCTTCGTTATATAGTCAACGATGGTTCTCGTCTTTGTGAACTATATGACAAGTCATGCATTATGCAAGAACATTGTATACTATGCTCGCCTTTTTATCGTTTTGACGGCCTATGAAGAAGATCTCTGATATCCATTTTAATATATTTTCGTATAAATCTTTCGCATACCGCTCCTTGTGGTTGTATGTCTTACTATTCTCGCTTTTTCCGGAACTGGCTTGGGCCACACACAATAGAGCAGGCGAAATAACTTATGTAAGCGCACCCACTGACGGAGAGCCTTACCGCTTTGATTTTACGATCACCACCTATACCAGTAATGAAGACGGCAGCTTACCCGCTGATCGTGATGAGCTAGAGGTTGATTTCGGTGATGGAACGCCCATTCAATTCGCACCAAGAGTAAACGGACCATTAGTTGGTGATGCCTACAAAGGCGAAGATATCGCACCGGGTATTCGATACAATGTATACGAGATCACCCATTCTTATGCCGCACCTTTCAATTATGTGGTCAGCATGCAAGATCCCAATAGGATCGCCAGCATCGAGAACTTCTTGGCTCCTTCTGTAGACATTCCCTTTTGCCTACAGGATACCATCTTCATCTTAGATCCACAGTTTTTCGGCTACAATAGTTCACCCGTTCTATTTCAACCACCTATTGATTATGCCAATGTGGGTTACCCTTTCATCCACAATCCCAACGCCTTTGATGTGGATGGCGATAGCTTATACTTTGAACTGATCGCCCCTTTGGAAGCTCCTGGTCAGCCCATCATTTTTTATGATGACCCTGATCAGATCGAACCCGGAGCAGATAATAACATTTCACTCAACCCCTATACCGGGGAGTTCATTTGGGATTCGCCCCAAAGAGCAGGTATCTATAACATCGCCTTTCTGATCAGAGAGTTCAGAAACGGCATCCAGATCGGAAATATGATCCGCGATATGCAGATCATCGTAGAAGATGTGAATAATGAACCTCCTGATGTGCCGCCAATAAACGACATCTGCGCCATCATTGGAGATGAAATCAGTATCTCCGTCTCTGCTTCCGATAATGATATAGGACAAACGGTCACCCTATCCGCTTTTGGCGGTCCTTTTGAATTGGAAAGCAGTCCGGCTGTCTTCGAATCCTCTTCGGGCATAGGCGCTGCTAACGGACTGTTCACTTGGCAGACGGTATGTGATCACATCTATAGCCAAGAGTACACCATCGTATTTAAAGCCGAAGATAATTTCAGCACCGGGGCCGGACCACTGCCTTTAGTGGACCTGGAGACTTGGCTCATACAATTGGTGCCACCCCCACCAGAAGACCTACAAACCACTGTAGCCGGTAACGACATCACCCTCACTTGGAATAATACCATAGACTACCTCTGCTTAGACAATGAGAAGTTCTTAGGCTTTTCTGTTTGGCGTAAGGTGGGTTGCGATACTTTAGATTTAGACGCCTGTGATACGGGCTTAACGGGCTATGTAAAATTGGCTGATGGCTTGACGGTGAACACCTTTACGGATGAAACCGCCCAAAAAGGCATTCAATATACCTACAGAGTCACCGCAGAATTTGCCGATGCTTTTACCGAGTCCACACCTGCCGCACCCATCAATGTAGGCAGTAGTGCGCCTTCAAATGGGGTTTGTGTAGAGTTGCCCAAAAACTCTCCGATCCTAACTCATGTGGATATTCTGACCACAGAAGAAACAGGAGGCGACATTCGTGTGATCTGGTCTAAACCTAAACCAGAGGCATTAGATACAATGGTGAATATGCCGCCCTATAGCTATGTACTCTACCGTTCTACAGGAGTAGGAGGTACTGATTTTGTACTGGTAGACAGCTTAGTAGCCAACAGCTTTGCCACGGCCAATGACACCATTTATGATGATCAAGCAGCCTTGCTCAATACCCTGAATACAGGCTATACCTATAAGCTGCGCTTCTACGTCAATACCAATGAGCTATTAGACGAAACCGTAGCAGGCTCATCCGTCTTTTTGAACCTAACACCCGGTGATAATACCCTTACGCTGAATTGGGATTTCACCGTTCCTTGGCTCAACTATGAATACCACATCTTCCGTCAAAATGATGCGGGCACTTTTGATTCTATCGGTCTGAGTACAAGCCCCTCTTATATTGACGACAATCTGAAAAACGGCAAGACTTATTGCTATTATGTTAGGGCACTAGGCACCTATGCCTCTACGGGCTTGGTGGATCCACTGATCAATCACTCACAGATCGCCTGTGCCGCACCTATTGACAATGAACCGCCCTGCGCACCCGTACTAAGCGTACTCAATGATTGCGATGAAGGCATTGCCCCCGTAGATGCCGACAGCTTCATCAACTTCGCCGACTGGACCAACCCCAATGACATCTGTGCCAATGATGTGATCGGCTATGTACTCTATTACTCTGCCCCCACCACTGAGGAATTCACCCCCATTGCCGAGTTGAACGACCCCTCACTCAGTGATTTTGACCATGAGCTACAAAACACCCTAGCCGGCTGTTACTATGTCACCGCGATCGACTCTTTCCAAAACGTAAGCGCACAAAGTAACTTGGTATGTAAGGAGAACTGCTTGGCCTACGAACTGCCCAACACCTTCACCCCTAATGGAGATACGCAGAATGATCTATTCGTGCCGCGCACCTCTTTATTCGTAAGCAGCGTGAACTTCAAAGTCTACAACCGCTGGGGAGGCCTAGTATTTGAAACCACCGACCCACTCTTAAATTGGGATGGCAAAGACAATAGCGGTCGCGACCTAGATGAAGGCGTCTACTACTACGGCTGCGATGTCTACGAACAATCCAGCGATGGCATAGAATCCGTCTATGAATCCTTAAGCGGCTACATTCATCTGCTGCGATAAACAATAGCGTTTTTACAAAACAGGCGAGTAGGGATCCTACTCGCCTGTTTTGCTTTTTATACGAACGCATACCCACACTTTTAATGTGCTGATGTGCTGATTTGAAAATGTGCTAATAAATTTAATAATGGCGCATACCCGCAATAAAAGTCTTTAATAAACCCCTCTATATAAAATCGATTTCAAGCAGGAAATCTTATGTCTTATGTACTTACCTGAAATAGATTGACCGTTTTAAAATCCATAAAAGGATGAAAAAA
>JAHDGT010000384.1 GCA_020631675.1 Bacteroidota bacterium | reverse complement strand
TAAGAACAAAAAGCTTCATTTTTCATCTCAAAAGCCCCAACCTAAATAGTTACAATTGTCTTTATTGTTTTAAGCTCGTTCACAAATGGCATCTTAGTTGCATTTGAATCTGTGGCAGAAGCTCTTTGCCCATGTTTCGCGCAAGGGATAGGAGTGGTAATGAGCCGACTGGATGCGCCCTGAGCGGCGGCTGGCAAAAGCGACCTCGCGAAGCTCTTTGGCAGCCTGCCAGCGAAGCAGCAGACAGACGGGGAATTTTAACGGATAGCCCGGTACCCGCAGTGAAAAGGGGGATTAACCGTAGAGACGTTATAGCATAACGTCTTTTGTGCCATACCGAAAAATCACCCTGCGATGCATGCCCCCTTTTTATTGCGGGTATGCGCCCGGAGCTTGACAATTAACATTCAAATTCATAAGTCCTTTCTCTACATATATAACAATGAACATCAGCGCTAAAAAACCTTTTGCTTTATCACATCCCTCTACTGCTCATCATAGCTTGGTTTATCCGGCACTGCAAGATGGTGTTGGTGGAACCGGTAAGGAGCGCATGTTTTTCATTTGCGAGGGGCATGGGTCTGGCAAGAAGTCAGAAACGGCGACGGAAAAGGTGGCAGAGCTGTTTTTAAAGTATGTGCGAGAGGTGAACCCCATTGGCGAACGCACTATGAATCGTTCGTTTTTTGATGCGGCTTTGCGCTATGTTGAGCGTCACTTTTCTAATCATACCGATGAGCATCCACATACCAGAGGTATGGCTTCTACTTTCGCGATGCTGCATTTTAATGCGAACGGCAGCCTGACCATTGCTTGGATCGGGGATATTAGGGTGTTTCACATTAGAAACGGACAACTGCTGTATAAAACGGATGCGCATTTGAGCAATAAGTTGGTGGGGGATCACTACCAAATGTTGCCTCGAACGATAAACGCTTACGATCCTTCCGCATTCGGGATCAAGATCATTGATGACATTTTCCCGCATGATTATTTTTTGTTGTGTACATCAAGTGTTTTAGATGCTTTGAATGAACGCAATTTGAAGTACTTGCTTTCTCAGGGAGATGGCTCCGACCTACGCAATGAGTCGATCTTGATGAAGTTGGACGAGGAGTGTAAGCGAGCTTTAGGGGATGGTTTCTCGGCTGTATTGGTACAGGTGGACAAGGCTTTGAAGTCGCCTCCGATCGAAGCGATCGAAGCAATGGCTCCTATTGATAGGGTGGATGACATCTCAGCGATTCACTTCAAGAACACCAATAGGAGAATCAGGCCTAAATCTAAAAGCACCTCTTCTTCAGCTGCTGGCAGTACTTCCAGCTCAAGTGCTTCTTCCTCCAGAAGTTTGTCGGCGCCCGCTATGCCCAGCATTAATTGGGGACCCGTTTTGAAGTCGTTGGTGCCAGTGCTACTGATCATGGGTTTACTTGGTGGTAGTTTTTGGTACTATTTGTACGTGAACGATGATGACCGACTATTTACCGAGCATTTTGAGTTAGGCATACAAAGTTTGCATGGTGGGGATCACCAAACCGCGATCACGGAATTGCAGCAAGCGCTGGAACATAAAATATCAGATACTTTACGCTACGAAAGAGCCAAGCGTTCTTTGCAGCGCGCCCGTATTCAACTGCTTACCAAAGAAGGGGATCGCTATTATGCCAAAGCGAATTTGGTCATGGCGAAGGATTTCTACAAGCAAGCGGTACAGATCGATCCGACCAACAGTGTTTTATCTAACAGATTGGTGGAGATAGATACGCAAATGGTGGTGCGCATCAATTCGCTTTTGTACGAAGGGGATAGTCTGTTTCAGCTAAAGCGGTATACCGAAGCTTATGCCTTGGTGGAAGAAGCCATGACGATTCAAAAATCAAGTGGCAAAAAGGAAAAAGAAGTGAAGGCCCTCTTTGCTATGGTACAGCCTTTTGTGGGTGATGACGCGAACTATGATGAAGCGGCTCTTGCTGCCGAAGAAAAGGCGGACACCATTGACAATACCGTTAGTGAGGCTTTGGCGGCAGCTGAAGAAACGGTCACCAACTTTGAAGTGCCTGCCGTGGTGAACGAAAGTGTTTTGACCACGCCCACGAAAGTCACCGAGCCCCCCAAACCGCAATCCCGAACCGTAGAAGCCAAGAAATTGTCTGACGAAGGGGATGTAGCGTTTAATAATGGCGACTTCAAATTGGCTTTGCAAAAGTATCAGGAGGCGAATGGGGTGAAAAGCTCTGATCGCTTGAAAGGAAAAATAGCGGATTGTAAAAAGGAGATCAAGCAGCAGAAGAATAAATTAGAATACAACTCGGTCATTGATCAGGCGAATAAGGCTTTTGCCGCCAAAGATTATGAAAAGGCGAAGTCTTTATACGTGAAAGCTAAAGGCTATGATGCGGCGGAGTCTTTCTTATCTGATAAGATCAAGCAGTGTGAAACGCAGTTGGCCACGGCAAAACAAGCACAGCAAAGCTTGAAACAAGCAGATGCTTATTATGCCGATGGGAAGTATCAGCAAGCTAAAAAAAGCTATCAAGCTGCTTTGGCGAACGCCACTGATAAAACAGCTGTTCGACAGAAGATCGCTTTGTGTGATCAAAAGATAGAAGCGGCGGCGAATAGCACGGCAAATGATGCGCCTCCTACCTCCACGGCAAGCAAGAGGGATATTCGTAAAGCCGAGCGTAAATGTAAAGATGAGGGCTATAGCGCGAATGCCTACCGTTTCTTAAAACAAGAAAAGCTGTTCTACGATGTTAGTCCGGAAACGCTATTTAAAATCGGGAAAAACTTCCAGAAGATCGGCATTAAGAATAAGGCTCGCGAATGTTATGAAGCCGCTAAGTTGAAGGGTTCAACGGAGGCCAGTGATGCGCTATTGGGCTTGTGACCCATCCATCACACTCTCTCTAAGCGGACTTTGATTTACTTGATGATGCATCTCCGAATAGCACCGATATGTCTCCTTTGGCGGTAATGATGGCTTCTACCCCATTATCGGTCAAGTACACTTCGGTTACCCCTAAATCAGTAAGCTCGCCATGCAAACTGAAATCATCCGCGATGGACAATGCTGATAAGTGCTCTGAGATCACCTCACGCAGACCGGCTAACTTATCATTGATCTTAAAACGCAAACGTTGCCTCAGCATTTTAGTCAGCGTATAAGGCAATAGCCAATTCGTGAATTGAAGCAGTCGGTTATTGGTCTTCACATCAAACTCCACATCCTCCATATAGAACAACTGCTGGTCATTTTTGTAGGCGGGTATACCCTTCAAGTAAATGGTCGCCTTAGCAAAACCCGTCACATCAATCGCCACCACTAAACGCTTATCTTCCTTGTACAGATCCACCTCTTGCACCGTAACATAAGCCAATTCACTGCCACCAATATTGTAACGCTCATTCAGCAGTCGTTTTTCAGCGACTGATTTCGCCTTATCATAACTGATCGCCACTGGCAAATGTACTTCTGATAAGGTCCTGTCTGTTAAACGAGAGCGAGCAGGCGGCAGCTTTTTGATCTTTTGAGGCTTAGCAGGAGGCTCTCCTACCCTCGCCTGCACATAAGCATGCAGCAAGAACACCAGTTCATAGCGATCCTCCACAAATCCCATCGACACCCATTTGGCATCTTCCAAACTCGGGCGCACCCAAAGATCCGGAGAGTCATAAACCTGCCAAGGAGAATGCAGCTGCTTCCAAACTTCTTTTACCTCCGACTTAATATCCAGCTCTGAGCTAAAATCGAACTTGGGGATCAGTTCCGTCAAAAGATCCGCCACGGCCGTATTGATCAGCTGCCCCAGATCCATTTTCAAACCCATCAGTTGGATCTTCAATTGCTCCTTCCACTCATACCGCTTCACCTTGGGCGAAGTCTGCAAAACCCAGTCTTTCGTCAGCTCCACAGGCGTTTCAAAAACCGCCACCAATTCCGCCTCGCTCTCAAAAGTCTGCATCTTGGGCATCAATGCATTTCGAGGCACTGTTTTCACCCTCAGTGATAAAGGCAAATGAATCTCTAGCTTGTCATTCTCATGCGCCAAACGCACCTTACCTGATTTGCGCACCACTATATGCTGATCAACAGGAAAGAGCAGACTCACCTCCTTAGGTATCGGTAAAAAATCATCCGATTCGTATAAAACACCCCCTTCCTTCAATTCTCGCTCAATGATTTTTTCAAGCGTAAGTAAAGGCACTTTTATAGGCAGCAATATGACCGAAGGCGTACTATCCATACTTTGATCGATGAATTGTGATTAATGAAAAACCCACTATCCATCAAAATACGCATTTATAAGGCTAGTTGTTCACCCTTACTTCATTTTGTTGCCTCTGCTAACTTTCTGTATCGACTTTTGTTAGTTTACAAGATGGTGTAGCATATACTGATTTGGTTTTTCCTCAGGGCGCATGCCCGCAATAAAAACTTGCGCTACCAAGCGGCAAAAAATCGACGTACAGCACGAAAGTCTCTCTACTCGAGTCTCATGTCTCGAGTCTAAAAAAGCGCAAGCTTTTACTGCGGTCACCGGGCTATCCATTCCAATTCGTCGCTTGTCTGCTGCTTCGCTGGCAGGCATAAAAATGGCTACCTC
>JAHDGT010000383.1 GCA_020631675.1 Bacteroidota bacterium | reverse complement strand
CCTTCTTTAGTCTGTGGTGACACTTTCACGGATAGTGGAGGTGCAGGAGGTAATTATAGCAGCAGTGAAACAGAAGTTTACACCATATGTCCGAATGATCCTACTACAGAAGTGGTGGAAGTGGTCTTCACTGCATTTAATATTGAAAGTGGTTGGGACTTTTTCTATGCTTATGATGGGAATTCGACTGCTTCTCCTGCGATTGGTACTTATACAGGAACGACTAGTCCAGGTACTGTCACTTCTACAGATGCGAGTGGTTGCTTAACTTTCGAGTTCATATCTGATGGTAGTATTACTGCTGACGGCTGGGAGGCAGCGATCAATTGCGTTGTTCCACCTGCTTGTGGTACCGTATTCGTTGATACTGGTGGTCCTACAGGTGATTACAGCAATAACGCCTTAGAAGAATATATCTTCTGTCCAGCAGACCCCGCAACTGAAATCATTCAGTTGGATTTCACTTTCTTTGATTTAGAAGCAGGTTGGGACTTTATGTTCATCTATAATGGTAACTCAAGTGCTGCGCCTTTGATTGGTACTTATGATGCCACTAGCCCGGGTATCGTTAATTCTACAGATGCAACAGGTTGCTTAACTGTTGTGTTTGACTCTGATGGCTCTGTTACAAACCCAGGTTGGGAAGCGAATGTGAACTGTATTTGCGCGACCGCCCCAATTGCTGATAATGCAAGTGTATGTGAAGGAGATGCTGCTGATTTGACAGCTGCCACAGGTGGTATCGCAGGTACTTTTGATTGGTACGACAGTGCTGTAGGCGGTACATTGCTAGGCTCTGGCGCTACTTATAATACAGGTGCGTTGACGGCTACGACCTCTTTCTGGGTACAAGAAACTCCTGCTGGCGTATGTGCGGATATTCCTCGTACGGAAGTAGTGGTAACTGTGAATGCCGCACCAGCTGCTGCCATTACATCTGATATTGGTAATAATATTTGTCCGGTCACAGGACCAGCAACTTTATCTACAGGTTTAGTTGCCGATGTTGTTGGTAGTTTGACAACTACTTATGCCGCAGGTAATGGTTGTTTCGCAGGTAATATGTTTGATGTTACTGCTTCAGGTGGATCTAATGTGACTATCAATGCTTTTGATGTACATAGTGACTTTGCTGGTTCTAACGTACCTGTTACAGTATATTATGTTGCAGGCGGTTATGCGGGTAATGAAACTAACCCAGCTGCCTGGACTTTAGAAGGTACTTATTCTGTGTTAAGCGCTGGCTTTGGGGCACCAACAAATGTTGTTTTAGCTACTGGTATTAGTATACCTGCTGGTGCAACTTATGGTATATATGTAGAGTATGATGCAGAGTATACTAATGGAGATGGTACGAACCAAACCTATACAGATGGTGTGATCACTATCGATGCAGGTGTTGGTAACTGCTCTTCTTTTGATGGTTGTTGTGATCCTCGTGTATTTAATGGTACAGTTTACTACGGTAACCCAACTACCTTCTTATGGAGCACAGGAGAGGACACTGATGAAATCGTTGTTACTGACGCAGGTACTTATATGGTGACCATCACAGAGGGTAATGGTTGTGAAGGCGTAGGTATGATCGAGATCACCGAAGATTGCGCTTGTCCGACCGCAGTAGCTACCGCACCTACACAAGACTTCTGTGGTAATGATGCTACTTTGGACCTATCTGTAACATCCGTTACTGATGTTGATGGAACCTTGAATACAGATGATCCGGATGGTGACGGAGTTGAATGGTTTGATACGGCTACTCCAGCAGTTGGAGATACGCCTTATCTACCGGGGTCTACCGTAGTAGAAGGTTGCACAGGTGGTGCTTCTGTTCAATTGTTCGGTTTTGCTCGTTGTGATGCGAAAGGTGATGGTTTTACTGGTGATGCGAATGACAGCTACTTCCAGGTGGCTACGATCGCAGCGAATGTATTCCCAGGTGCTGTGCCACCAACGATAGAGAAAACAGTTGATGGAGGTGCGGGCAACACTTGTAACTACGAAGTGATTCCTGCTTGTCCGGGTGATGTGACAGATGTTACGACCTTCTCTGAAGCTCCTGGTACAGATGCTTACACTGTAGATGTGACCGTTACCCCTGGTAGTGGTTGTACGGATGATACCTTTACGATTAATGTACCGGGTTGTATTGATTGTACAGTTAGTATAGTTTCGTCTAGTGAGCCAGGTACAGGTGGTATCGGAGCCTTTGCCTATAATGTGGAAATGTTATCTGCGGAAGGCGTTCTGCCGATCGACTATGAATGGGAGGAAACAGGTTATGTACGCCATTCTATTGTAGGTGATGGTGGAATACGTGTTCTATACAGTGATGATGCGTACTGGTCTGTGACTGTTACGGATGCGGAAGGCTGTACTTCTGTTTATTCTAATGACCCATCTATTGGTATGGCAGGTGGAATTCTTGAAATTGACACTTATGAGGTAACAGGTGATGTATGTCCTACTGTAGATTTAGAAGGAGCTGTTGATTTAGAAGTTTCTGGAGGTACGGGTGTATATACATACTCTTTAAATGGCTTCCCTGTGGTAGCTGGTATGAATACACTGCCTTCTGGGGAAATGGTCATGGCTACTATTACGCCTGGCTCACCCGAAGCGGTTACTTTAGAGGGCTTACATTCTAAGTGGTATACAGTAACTGTTGATGATGGCTTGAACACAACAGATGGTTGGTACTGGGTACCTTGTACGGTTCCTGGCGGTCGTTCTAAGACTGATTTGAACACAAGTCAGATTGCTGCTTATCCTAATCCAGCAGCCGCAGCTACAAATTTCGAGTTCAACGTAACTGAAACAGGTGTTGCTACAGTTGACTTGTACACCTTAGATGGACGTAAAGTAGCGCAGGTATTCAAGGGTAATGTAGAAGCTGGTTACAGCCAAGTGGTAAGTATGGATGTGAGTCCTTTACCTTCTGGTATGTACATTGCTCGCCTACAAAGTGCAAGCGAGACCAATGAAGTTCGTCTGAACATCATTCACTAAGATGAGTTAATGTGCCTAATTAAGATTTATCTTATTTAGGAGTAAAGGGCGGTGGATTTTCCACTGCCCTTTTTTATTGCGTATAGGCGATGCAAAAGATACTTACTCTCGTTCCTTCAATTGCTAATATTGGTCTAACACAAGCTTCTATAGTAGCCCCTGTTGTCACCACATCATCTACCAATAAAATGTGCTTTCCTCGTATTTGGTCAGGGGAGCATACGCCAAAGTGTTGTTCTGTATTACCAATGCGGTTCAATCTCCCTTTTTTGGTTTGAGAATCTATATAGATATGCCTGACCAATACATCATCCGCCCAAGGAATGCTTAAATGATCGGACAAACCCTCAGCAATTGAATCACACTGATTATACCCTCTTTTTTTCTTTTTCTTAGGATGAATGGGTACAGGTAAGATCAGATCAAAGTCAAAACCACTTGACATTTCTATTGTCTGTAAAAACCTAGCATACTTTTTACCACAATAATAACCCACATCTTCTCGCCCTTTATATTTCAGTAAATGTAAAAGTCGCTGAACCTTACTGCCTTTGTTGAACCAAAGCCAAGCCAAACTATGCTGTACATCTAATCGTCCCCAAAATTGCTTTGCCATTGGGTTTTCATGTGTGTGCAAGTGGAAATCTGTAGTAGCCAGCGTATGCGAACAGTAAATACATAAAGTATCTTCAACGCGCTGCAATCTTTTGCCACAAGTAGCACAAACAATAGGATACAGCAGCTCTATAATGTCATAGAAAAGTGATAACATATTCAGTCGGTAATTTTTTTATTTGTCACATTTGGCTATTCTTTAAATCACAAATGCTTGATTCAATAATATTTATTGAATAGCCCTAATTATAAGGTGCGTAATGAGTCTGTTTTTCCCGAATTCATTGTCTTTTTAACAAAAAACAACTTTGAAATTCGTTGTAACGAACCTTATATTTAAACTTAATTTTCATTAACTCATTCCTACAAAATACTATTTCTGAGATGAGAAAACTTTTACTTTCTATTTTTTGCGCCTTATGCTGTTTGTTTGTGCAAGCAGATTTGATAGCGCAGTATTGTACGCCTACTTTTGGTAGTGGGTGTGGTTTTGGTGATCAAATTGAATCAGTAACAATTACCAATTTGACATCTAGTGATAATATTGAAAACCTTGCTTCAGGTTGTAGCGCGGGAGATTATGCTGATAATACTGCACTATATTCTCTTACCGTAGGTGCTGGTGATCAAGTCGAGGTAGAGGTGTGTACGTCACCTGCCTATGGACAGCAATATGTAGTGTTCATTGATTTTAATATTGATGGTGATTTTGCTGATCCGGGCGAATTTTTTGATTTGGGTAATGTAGCTGCCGGAGCATGTGGCACTTTTGATTTCCCTATTCCTTGCACGTTAAACTCTGGCGTAAGTAGAATCCGAGTGATGAGTGATTGGGATAGTACGTTCGAAGTACTTACTCAAGCTAATGAATGTGGTGGTTTGACATATGGTGAAGCGGAAGACTACGAATTGGTATTAGACATCGATTGTGCTTTCCCACCTACTGCTACTGCTTCTGGTTCTGTTTGTAATGGTGATCCTGTTACTGTATCGGC
>JAHDGT010000382.1 GCA_020631675.1 Bacteroidota bacterium | reverse complement strand
ACCTGTACAACACAAAGGTGGGTGCATTTCTCCCGATCAAAGGGCTTTTATCCAAGCAAGGATCAATAAGCACCTTAATAATAAGGGGCAAAGACATGCAGGTCAACTTAACGGTGCCCTACGCTCTGGCTCAAGCATTGACAACCTGATCTGGCCGGTCATGGTCGCAGACGAAAACTTTGCCGACCCAAGTTACTACGCTATTTCACAACTTGTGGATCATAACGCCAGTTATCCTGACTTGGTCAGTGATTTTAACTGCGGCGCTCGCACTTATGATACCCCAACAGGCTATAATCACTCCGGAACCGACATCATCCTATGGCCATTCGAATGGCACAAAATGGAGTCTGATGATTTTCAAGTTGTAGCCGCTGCCGATGGCGTCATCAGCTTTATACAAGATGGAGAAGACAGCTACAACTGTGATTGGAATGAGGATGCGATAGCGAATACCATCGTACTCACCCATGATGACGGTGGTCAAACTTGGTATTCCCATCTTAAAGCAGGTACTTTCACCACAAAAACAGTTGGCGATGCGGTCAGTGCGGGTGAATATCTCGCCAGCATTGGTAGCTCTGGTAATTCTACATTACCCCATTTGCACTTTGAGGTTCAAAATGCACTAGGCGATGTTGTGGATCCGTTCTATGGACCCTGTAATCCTACTGTGGCTTCCGATCTTTTTGCCAGTCCGAAGCCTTATCATGATTCGGGTATCAATAAACTGATGACCAACGCCCAAGCTCCTGATATTGATCTGCCTTGTGCTGTTCCTGCTGCTATCTTTGAGCAAGACATCTTCACTTTAGGGGAAACTGTGCATTTTTCTACCTACTACCGTCATTTACGCAATGGACAAACCACTGATTTCCGCCTCCTCCGACCAGATGGCAGTACTTATTTGTCATGGGAGTGGACCCACACCGGAGATGACGTGACCACTTGGCAACTGCTTTACAATTACTACATCCCTCCTGCTGAGATTTCTGGCAACTGGACTTTCGAAGCGGTTTACGAGGGTGAAACCTATGCTCACTCTTTTTATTTAGAAGCACCATCCACACCCTGTAACATCGTCACGAATACGAACGATAGTGGTCCGGGTTCTTTGCGCGATGCGATCATTTGTGCCAACTATACCAGCACGCCAACAGCGATCAGCTTTAATATTCCGGGCGGCGGTACACATCTCATTCAGCCATTGACTCAATTGCCTGAAATGATCAATAGCACGAGTATTGATGGAAGCACGCAAATTGTAGGCACCATTCATCTGGATGGTACGCTAATACCCTCAGCTCCTGCTGATGGATTTAGATTCACGGGAGATGGCTGTTCGCTTGCCTATCTCACCATTACCAACTTCCCCGACGAAGGAGTGATCGGTGTGAATGCGAATAATATAGAGGTATTGGGTTGTCGTTTAGCTGGAAACGGACGCCTTAGTCCGGCAAGTGGGGTTAAAAGCATCAACTGTACCAACTTCAACATCAAAAGTAATATCATCGGCTTAGATGAAGATGGTAGTCCGCAGCCCAATAGTACGAATGGCATTACAATAGATGGAGGAAGCGCGGTGAACATTGGCGGGGCCAACCTCAGCCTTGGGAATACCATATCGGGCAATAACGAACAGGGCATATACCTGCTCAATAGTGCGAGTAATGTCATCATTAACTACAATAGAATTGGCACTAATACGGCGGGTAATGCTGTGGTCAGCAATGGGCAACAAGGAATCTTAGCGGATGATGCGGACGATTTGCACATTAACTATAATACCATCTCTGGTAACAAAAATGGTGTTTACATCAGAAATAACAGCAACATGGCCGATATCCGTTTTAATACGATCGGCCTTGATATGAATGCTGAAAATAGCTTGAGCAATGCGTTTAGTGGTGTATTGATTCAAGGAGCATCAGAGGTGCTGATAAGAGATAATACACTTAGTGGAAACTCAACGAATGGTGTTTATATTTTAAACAATTCAGGTGCAGTAGAGGTATCAGGCAATAAGATAGGTACAAATCAGGATGATGACTTGCTGGCGAATGGATCTAATGGTGTCTTTGTTCAAAATAGTACGAACGTATCAATAGGGGATGGAACAGCCGCAGGTGCCAATACCTTTGCGGGGAGTAATCACGGAATTGCTTTGACCAGTGAATCCTCCAATATTTCAATAAATACGAACTACATCGGCACGAACGCCAATTGTGCTTCAAACTTTGGGCAAGGCAGTCATGCCGTTTATTTAGATGGGGCAACGGATGTGAATTGTGATAATAACACGATCGGCAATAGCTCTGCGAATGGCGTATATATTTTCAATGCTAGCAGTAATGTTAGTTGTCAAGGAAATCGCATTGGGATATGCGAGCTGGACGGCGTGAATGTTTCGATTGCCAATACGGATAGAGGAATAAGAGTAAGAGCTTCAAATAATATTACTGTAGGAGGGGCGGAAACGGATTCGGATAACATAATCGCTAATAATCAACAAGGAGGTATTTCTATTATTGATGCCAGTACACAAGTTGACATTCAGCGTAATAGCTTTATCTGTAATCCAGAGTACGGCATTTTCACACAAGCGGGTAGTAATGAAGACCTCAGCTCACCAACAATAAACCAGGTGGGCTTTTACGAGGTTTCAGGCACTGCGGCGGCGAACAGCAACATACAACTTTATCTACTTGGTGAATCCTCTTCTTGTGCTGACACCCCTTGTCAGGGGGGAGGATTCATAGGTTCCGCGAATGCCAACGCTTCAGGTAATTGGACCATTTCATGCTTTGTGCCTAGTGGTCGCTCTGTTACGGCTACAGCCACATTGAATGCGAGTAGCTCTCCTTTTTCAACTTGCGTTAGTAATATGGGAAGTGGACAAGTGGTGCGGTTAAAAGCCTTTCTACAAGGCTGTTATGATCTAAGCGCTGCTGAGATGACCACCGATTTGAACCAATTGAACCTATTGCCGAAACAACAGCCGTATAGTGCCGCTCCTTGGTATCATAACACATCAATGGAAGTAGGAGATTTTGAAGCCAGTGTAACAGACTGGGTATTGGTCGAAGCTCGTTCCAGTGCGAATGTCATGCAGGTCGAAGAAAGAGTATGTGCATTTATTCACAAAGATGGAAGCATTAAAAGTCCGGGAGTAGATGGGGTGGTTTTCACCAATTTAAATACATCAGAAGACTACTACTATGTAGTAAGACACCGTAACCATTTAGACATTATTAGTGCGGAGGCACTAGCACCTAATAACGCAAGTACTTACGATCTGACACAAACAAGCAATGTATTGTACGGAGAAAGTCAACTTAGAGAACTATCCAGCGGAAGTGGAACTTATGGGATGATAGCAGGAGATATGAACGGCAATGGGGTGATCATTGTAGATGATCTGAATGTTTATTTGGATCAGTCTTCTTTAGTGAACACTTACGTCACTGCTGATTGCAATTTAGACAAAGTGGTAACAGTAGCTGATTTCAATCAATTTTTACCCAATGCGAGTGTGATCGGTGCGGAGGAGGTGAGGTACGACTAAGAGACAGCTATTACCAAAGAGAGAAAGAAAAAATTAATGTGCATGGCCACAATGACCATAGCGTTTATGCAAACGCCAGTTGATGAGTTGTGCACCAGCAATAAATAATGCGCCGATCGCACTCAGTACGTGTATGTGCGCTATATAAGAAACAGCTAAAACGCCTATACCTATCATGAGTAACACAAAAGGACTAAGTTGAGCATGCTTGGAGAAATCTTTGTAGATCACAATCCCTGCGATAACTATAGCAATAGGCATGATCACCCACTCGAAGATAGGATGTGTCAAGGTGTCGACCCCTCCTATAAATGTAGCAAGAAGCAATACCAATGGCATGAGTAAGCAGTGTATCGCACAAACTAAAGACAAGCCCATGCCGAGTTTGTACCATTTGTCAGAATGGGGTGAAGATGAATTCATGCTACAAAGATAATGCGTGCTACTTTGTCCTGCAACACTGTTGCAGGACAAAGCAGCACGCAGTATTGAATATTTTCAGATAAATATTCTTTTATTCTTCTGTTTTTTCTTCAGAATCACTACCTGATTCGTCTTCGTTCTCTGTTTCTTCTTCAACAGGGTGAACCAGATCAGCCGCACTTAAGATCGCATACCATTTTATCACTTTCTTGATGTCGCTGGTATAAACCCGCTCTCTGTCAAAGCTGGGTAGTACTTCTTCAAAGTAAGCTCTGAGCTTATTGGAGTCACTCTTTGGAGCAATAGGAGCTTTACCTCCAGCTTCTAGATCTTTCATAGACAAAAAGACATCCAATAAAGGCGTGCTGTCTCCATCATCTGTATAGATGGCGATTTTATCTAGAGGAGAAAAAGTGTGTATTCTATTGGATACGAACTTAATTTTACCGTCTCCTCCAATAGGACGAGACATCAATCCATTCGGTCTTTGCGATACGATCTCATGCAATCCACCTAAGCCACTAATGGCTACCACGTCAGAAAATTTCATACTACTTTACTTATATGATGATTTGTAGGGCGCGAAATTAAGCATTAAACTACATTATTTTGTGCGAGGGATAGGAGCGGTATGAGGTAGCCCCAAATGCTATTGAGCGGCGGGCTGGCGG
>JAHDGT010000381.1 GCA_020631675.1 Bacteroidota bacterium | reverse complement strand
GTACCAGCATTCACATCAGAAAAGCTCGCCGTCAACAAATAATCTCCTGCCTCTAAACTGAATCGCTTCAGGTCGATCAGATCCGGAAAATGATAGGTACTGTCATTAAGGGCAAGGGCTGCACCACTTAGCTTATAGGTGTCAAAAGCCGCGACACTTTCGTCAGCTGTATTTTCAAAGATCAGGTTCACGACCACCTCAGCCCGTGCTACACCATCTGCTTGGCGCTTATACTGTAAGTCCGAAGCAGGAATAAGTAAATAAGTTTCCACATAAGGCTTTCCATCGGGCTGGTAATAGGTTGCTGTTTCCACTATGGGTTGCAAGGCGAACACATTGGTATTCAACTGCGTGAAAAATAAGAACAGGCAAGCAAAATATAAAGAGTACTTCATGGCTATGAAACGTATTAGAGTACGAAGGTAGTGCAAAAATCCACTAAGAAATGTCTGTGACCAGCTTAAGCAGTACGAACAAAGCTGTAAAGATGTTATATTGCGCAGTAGAAGTCAATTACATTTTTGAGATAGTTTAAAGTTTTTCATTTAAACCATCTCATTATTCACTATCAGCTTATCTCTTGTATAATCCGCTTTACGAATTAGGCCGTTTTCTACGTTTTTTAGGCAGTATATTTCATCGGCCTGAAAAGATGAGTGTGTACTGGACAGAGACCATGCGCAATATGGTGGATATTGGCATCACCTCTATTCCCATAGTCGCGGTCGTGGCCATGTTCATGGGGGCGGTGACCGCCGTTCAGTTCGCCTATCAATTAGAAAACTTCGCGGTTCCGCTCTACTACATAGGTTTTATTGCCAGAGATATTACCATTATCGAAATGGCCCCTACGGTCACTTGTATGATCTTAGCCGGTAAGGTAGGGAGTAATATCGCTTCCGAACTGGGGAATATGCGCATCACCGAGCAGATAGACGCCTTAGAGATCATGGGCGTAAATACTTCAAGTTTCTTAGTAGGTACTAAAATTTTAGCGGCCATCATCACCATTCCTTTATTGGTAACACTGGCTTCGTTCTTGGGTATAATGGGCGGACTGATCGCCACAATTGCTTCTGATCTGGCCCCTATCTCTGAATTCGTTCGCGGTTTAAGAGCATTCTTTATTCCCTTTAATATCAACATCATGATCATTAAAGGTTTCGTTTTCTCCATACTGCTCTCTAGCATTTCATGTTATTACGGGTATAAAGTAAGAGGTGGTGCGATAGAGATCGGCAAAGCCAGTACGAAAGCAGTAGTAGAATCTAATATTGCCATTCTCATTTTTGATTTCATCATTGCCTGGATATTGCTATAAGTAACGCTTCATGAATTTTATCGCACACTTCGGCAAATACATCAAGATGCTGGGCGGCATAGTCAACCGTCCGGAAAACCTACGTATGTACTGGCGTGAAACCTTCCGACAGATGAACCATATCGGTGTCGGTTCGCTCATCATCGTAGGCATTATATCCTTGTTCATCGGTGCGGTAAGTGCTATCCAGTTCGCTTATCAATTAGAAGGTTCTTTGGTCCCTATTTATATGTTAGGCTACATCATACGCGATATGATGATCATAGAACTCGCCCCAACATTGTCCTGCCTACTATTAGCCGGAAAAGTAGGGAGTAATATTGCCAGTGAATTGGGTACTATGCGCATTTCCGAGCAAATAGACGCGCTTGAGATCATGGGCATCAATAGCACTTCGTACCTCATTGCGCCCAAACTCATTGCAGGCATCATCATCATACCTCCACTGGTGGTCATTTCAGCCTTTTTGGGCATTTACGGCGGTCTGATAGCCGCAGAAGGCTATGGTATTCCGGGCGTGATGTTCGAAAAAGGCTTATTGTACTTGTTCGATAGCTTCAATGTATTCATCATGCTGGTAAAAGCCGTCGTATTCGCTTTCATCCTCACTTCCGTGGCTTGCTATCAAGGGTATTATGTTTCTGGTGGCGCATTAGATATCGGTAAAGCCAGTACCAGAGCCGTCGTATTCGGCAGTATACTGATCATTGCATCTGATTATATACTAGCACTTTTGCTAACCTAGAATATTTTCTATCGCACTTATTCCTTTTTTGGGCGCATCCACGCAATAAAGCCTTGCGCTAGCATGAGCTAAAGCATCGGCACACAGCACGAAATCTCATGTCTCGGGTCTTATGTCTCGAATCTAATAAGGCGCAAGCCTTAACTGCGTGGTCGGGCTATCCGTTAAAATTCAGCCCCTGCCTGCTGCTGTTTGGCAGGCATAAAAATGGCTACCTCTGGGCCGCCTTTTTATACCGCCAAACAGGGCGCATTCAGCGGCTTCATTACCACTCCTATCCCTTGCGTGAGAAACCCAAAACCTTTATGAGTAGTCAACGACCATCATTCCCACAATACTTTAATTCATTAGTGATCAACATCCGTTCAATAAGTATGAATTTTGAAAAGACTTTAAGTACGGTTCTTTTATGTTTGGGTCTACTAGTGGGCTCATGTATCAGCATTCCTACCGCCAAAGCACAAGTAGACAATAAGCCATACTATCTCAGCTGGCGTACAGATGCACCCATTCTAGCTGGAAATGTTGGGGTATTGGGTTTGGGTATGTATTTAAAACAAAAGAAACCAGCACTTACACCTGAACAAATTCAAGAGCTCGACCCTAACAAAGGCGTGCCCAAATTTGAACGCTTCGTACAAAACAATTGGTCTGTACCAGCTCAAAAAGGCAGTGATGTATTTCTATATACCGCCCCTGTGCTTCCAGCTTTATTATTAATAGATCCGGATTTTAGAAAAAACTCCTTTAAAGAAGGTGCGGTGATCAGTATAGAAACATTCTTGACCAATACCGCATTGACCTACCTGGTAAAAGAAACCGTAAAACGTAAACGACCATTTGTATTTAACCCAGAAGCACCTATGTCTAAAAAATTGGCGAAAGATGCCACCTCTTCTTTTTATTCTGGGCATACTTCAACTGTTGCTGCTATGAGTTTCATGACAGCCAAAATGTATGTCGATCATCATCCAGATAGTAACGCAAAGCCTATAATTTGGGGAACAGCCGCGCTCCTTCCTGCTGCGACCGCATTTTTAAGAGTCAGAGGGGGTAAACATTATCTTACCGATGTATTGATCGGTTTAGGCAGCGGAGCCTTAGTGGGGATATTAATTCCTACTTTACATAGAACAGGAGAATAGGATAAAACCCGATACATTACACTTAAATTAAATGAGTTTGCACTTTATATAAAAATTGGATTTCCTTTATCGGCATGATTTTAGTTGCAATTTCATGACTTATTCTTTTTAAAGAACTAGTAGCGTCTAAAGTTTAAGCAACTTTAGGCAAAACCTATTACGCTAAGTGCTTTTTTAAACCCTGTGATTTTTTTAGCCTAAGCACTTACACCTACTCCTTACCACAAAACATCACATTAACAATACTGACGGTCGACTTTGTACCTAATACAAGGTGTAGCTAAGTTATGTCAAGTGAATACCTATTCATTTATGGCATCTCAGTACATCACTTGTATACCCTAAGATTGTTTCTGCTATTACAGGTATCTCATTATTATACCTGTTGAAAATGTTTGTTTGTGTGTGTAAGTAATTTTCACTTCTACTAACCTCTTACAGCAAGCTAGAAACAGTCAACAATTAGAATAATTGTCGATTGTCTTCACTTTTACCAGTTGAAAGAAATTCATTCTTTTCGACTGGCTATCTGTGTTTTTTAGAAAGAGAAAAAAACTTCATACACAACACTTTACGCTTATGAAACAGTTCGACTTGAGACAAGGACGAATCGTCCTTTCGAACTTTATTCGAATCAGTAACACTTGCTTGTTACTCATTCTATTTAATGGTTGGGGACTTTGGGCTCAACCCTTCCCCCCTACTCCACAAGATGTTTGCAATGATGACCCCGGAGTCCTGACAACATCCGTGGCAAATCCATTGAACATCTGCCCAGATGACCCACTCGATTTAGATTATGACTTTCAAAACGACTTGCCTGATGGTGCCTTTATCGTTACTGGTGATGAGGTAAATGCTGATGGAGAACCCTTAGTTACCAATAATTTAGGTGGCTTATTAAATGGTCACACCGCAGCCAGTCTAGGTTTTGATGAAGGTTCAAGTTTTTGTGTGAGTGCGGTTACATATCGACTTTCAGACATTCAAGGCATGATTGATGATTTGGGTGTTCCTGGAAGTACCTGTTGTGGTCTCATTGATGATTTTGTTGGTGTAAATACTTGTCAAATTTTAGATGATGCGGGTATAACATCCGGATCGGATGTACAAGGTTTTAACGAGATGCTAATTGTAGCTGAGGCCTTTGGAGGAAACCAATCTATAGAGGGTATTGCTTCTGCGTTTACAACACTAAACGACTTAAAGGCATTACTATCTGCTTTTCTTTGTACCGATTTTGCGGCAAACTTACCTGTATGTATTACTTCTTCTGAACCTGTTTGTTTTGTAGTCTCCTGTGGTGCAAGCTCAACAACAGGAGCGATAAGTTCTACTTCCGCAATATCAAGTACCGGAGCGGCTAGCTCAACGGCGGCAATGTCAAGTACCGGAGCAGCTAGCTCGACGGCAGCATCTTCAAGCACAGGTGCAGCCAGCTCGACAGCGGCAGCTTCAAGCACAGGTGCAGC
>JAHDGT010000380.1 GCA_020631675.1 Bacteroidota bacterium | reverse complement strand
CAGCAGGCAGGGGCTGAATTTTAACGGATAGCCCGGTGCCCGCAGTAAAAAGGGGGAATAACCGTAGAGACGTTATAGCATAACGTCTTTTTGCCGAACCCATATTCATTTACGGTTACTGACCGTATGTTGAATGAAACAATATCCCCCTTTTTATTGCGGGTACGCACCCAAATGAATAAGGTGTGAAGAGAAGGCGAAAGAATGTTTTAACTTCGCGTACAGAAGTAATAGACTGATATTTTGAGAATTGTTCGAAGATTTTTTAATTGGTTATCTGCTGAAAAGAGAGCATATGGACAGCAGTTGCAACACCTGCTCGGCTTTAAGCCAGTGAATGTGAATGTGTATAAACTGGCGTTTAAACACACCTCTAAGGCTGTTGAGGCACATAACAGTAATGAGCGTTTGGAGTATTTGGGGGATGCGGTATTGGATGCGATCATTTCGGAATATCTCTTTAAGAAATACCCGTTCAGGGGTGAAGGCTTTTTAACAGAAATGCGTTCTAAGATCGTGAAACGGAAAAAGCTGGGGGAAATAGGTGAGTTTTTACAGCTAAAAGAATTTTTAGAGTACGACCGTAATTATGTGAATTTGAATGCTACGATTTTAGGTAATGCGGTGGAAGCTTTGATCGGAGCGATCTATTTGGATCAAGGCTATGACACAACCAAGCAATTTATTTTTGACAAAATCATTTACCCGTATATCGACTTGGACGAATTGGTCACAGGTGATATTAATTTTAAAAGCCGTCTTTTTGAATGGTCACAGAAGTACAATAGGGAGTTGACCTTTGAAGTACTTCGAGAAAGAATGCAAGGAAGTTACCGTTTGTTCAATGTGGGTGTATATGTGGATGGTGAGGAAATGGGTAAAGGAGAGGGCAGAAGTAAGAAGGACGCACAGAAAGAGGCGGCCCGAATCGCTTATGTTAGCTTGAATGTGGCAGAGGAATTGGAGAGAGAGCTGTAGACGGTTATTATTTTTTGCCATTCTGCTTATTATATTCGCAATATGTACCCTTACGCGCATATCATGCGGCTTGGACTGAGAGCCAGAAAGTTTCTGATCAATAATTGGAAGACCCAAGGATTGAAGACGCAAGAAGAGGTTTTGAAAACCATCTTGAGTTCAGGGAATAAGTGTGCCTATTACAGGACCTATGACCCGAATGCAGAACTTTTGAAAAAGGGAGTGGATCCTAAAGCGGGTTTTGCCGATCAATTCCCGGTTCAAGACTATGAGCAGCTACGAGAATACATCAACAGCATGCTTGATGGAAACGAGAATGTGCTCTGGCCCGGGAAAATAGATTGGTTCGCTAAATCATCAGGTACGACTAGTGATCGCAGTAAATTTTTGCCGATCAATAGGAAAATGCTGTTCGCGAACCACTATAAAGGGGCGCAAGATCTGATGAGCTTATACTTTAGCAACTACCCCAAATCGAGATTATACGCAGGAAAAGGTATTGTGATAGGGGGGAGTCATGAAATCAGTCATAATGCGCATGTTAGGTTTGGTGATCTGTCTGCTATTCTTGTAGAGCATATGCCGCTTATCGGTAGATTGGTGAGAGCACCGGGTAAAGCCGTTACCATTTTGAGCGATTGGGAGGAGAAGCTGGATAAAATGGCGAAAGCCACGATTCCTATTAATATTACGCACATCGCAGGTATACCCACTTGGACGATCGTTTTTTTAGAGCATGTACTTCGTATTACGGGCAAACAGCATGTTCATGAAGTCTGGCCGGACTTCGAGCTGTTCATACATGGTGGAGTGAATTTTGATCCTTATATCAATCGTTTTGAGGAGCTGTTTCCCGGAGGAAAGGTGCGCTATTGGCAAACCTACAATGCCAGTGAAGGTTTTTTCGGTTTACAGGATGAACCGGATAGAGATGATATGTTACTGATGCTGGATCATGGGGTATACTACGAATTTTTACCCTTGGATCAGTTAGGAAAGCCGAAGCCTACTAGTGTGGGCTTAGCAAATGTGCGCTTAGATACAGACTATGCCCTTGTGATCAGTACGCTCAGTGGCTTGTGGCGTTATTTGATCGGTGATACGGTGCGCTTCACTTCATTAGCACCTTATCGAATTCGTATAACGGGGCGAACCAAACATTTCATTAACACTTTTGGAGAAGAACTCATGGTAGACAATGCGGAGCAAGCATTGAAAATGGCATGTACGACTCATAATGCTACCGTTAGAAACTTCACCGCCGCCCCTGTTTTTTACGACGATGGTCAAGAGGGGAGAGGCGGGCATCAATGGTGTGTGGAATTTGAACAAGCCCCTGCGGATGTAGCCTCCTTTATAGATGTACTGGATGAGGCTTTGCAAGCACTAAATTCAGACTATGCGGCCAAACGCTTTCAAAATATGGTAATGCGCCCTTTAACACTTCGTATTTTGAAAAAAGGCACCTTCGAAAAATGGCTGAAACAAAAAGGTAAGCTGGGCGGGCAGCATAAAGTGCCTAGATTGTCAAATAAACGAGATTTCATCGAAGAGTTGTTACTGATTGATAGATAATGAGGTAGTTTAAAGTTATTTTCTCGACCTTGCCTCTAAGTCATTGATCCTGAATACTTCAGCTTTTTTTCGCCCCGTACTTTTCAAGTACGAAACTCAAAAAGAGCTTCGTCTTCAAAATCAAGCACTTAAACGCGGTTCAGATGAAAAACTTTAAACTACCTCAATGAGTATACTTCAGAATAGCAGATTTTGGTTTCTATAAATTATTGCCCTTCTAATGCGATTTTTTTAATTTTTTTTTCTCAATTCGTAACCAAAGGCATTAAACCTCCGTACAAGTAGACATAACCCACTACAAAACGGCTCGTTGAATTTCCCCAAATTTATTTAACGACTCGTCAACTCGCCCTTCGAAATCCCTGTTGAAGACCCACTGATAAACGTACTCATAGCGTTTTCCTTTTGCTGACCTGACCTTTTTACTACTTTTTTTGGAAACCTGGTTTCTGTTTTATCAGTTGCTTTTTAATTTCTGTGTCATGAAATTATTCTATACAAATAGTATGCTACAGCGTAATGGTCGCTTGTTCCCATTAATGACCATTATACTTTCATTCTTCTTCTTTTCTTCTTCCGCATCCGCCCAGTTGAATACTTGGGAAAGTGAGGATGTATTGTACCTGAGCACCTCGGAATGTGCTACAGGTTTAGAAGAAACCCCCGTCTATAATGCCGAGTTTGAATTGAGAGTGGTAGAACTCATCAATGACGATAGAGAATTGCTCGGCTTACCTCCATTGAAATTAAATCCTCAGTTGTGCGCGGCAGCTCGTTACCATGCGAAAGACATGTGTGATGACAACTATTTCGCACACGAAAGCAAGAATGCTGCTGGTGCTACTGTCTGTGGTACTTTTGACAGAATCGGTGCTTTTTATGACTATAACGCAGCAGCGGAGAATGTCGCAGCAGGTTACTTTACGCCAGAAGAAGTACATGCTGGTTTAATGGCAAGCCCTGGTCACTACGCCAATATCATGAGTGAATTGGTACGTGAGGTAGGTGTTGGCTATTGGTTTGATATGAGTGCGGATTACTTCTCTCGCTGGGTGATTGATTTTGGTACAAATGTCAATGTCTATCCTGTCGTAGTTGATAAAGAATACGTACTCGCTGAAACGAATATGGTTGATCTGTACGTATATGGCGAAAGTAAGTATGACCAATTGCGCGTCAGAAATGAAGGACAAGCTTGGTCTGCTTGGCAGCCTTTCACCTCTCAAATGGCTTGGGAGATGGTTAACGCATCCGGTGAGCAGAAGGTATACGTGGAAATGAAAAACAATTCCGGCGTACAGACCAATAGTGCTGAAGATGAAATCATTCTTGATGTTGTTGGCGGAGGTAGTATTCCTACACCAAGCGGCGTGAAAGTTCAAGCAAAAGCCTTATTAGAAGGAGCTTATGATAGCAATGGTGATATGTTCACTACACTGAACGATAATAGTCTGTTGAGTACCACCCAGCCGTTTAATGTAGCTCCATTCAACTATAATGGAACGGAAACAGCTGATTTCTCAGACCTGCCTCCAACCGTTGTTGATTGGGTACTGGTAGAGATCAGAGATGATGCCAACACCGAATTAGTTGTTGAAAGAAAAGCGGGCTTATTGTTAGACGATGGCACACTCATAGATATAGAAGGGAATGTAGGTATCAACTTCGATAACCTTCAAGAATACGATAGTTACCACGTCCTGCTCAGACACCGTAACCACTTAGCACTTGCTTCAGCACTACCCATCGAACTTCCAAACGCGGTCGCGGTCGACTTTACAGATCCTTCCTATGTTTTTGGCGGAACGACTCAACTCTCGCAAATGAGTGACGGCACTTATTGCATGGTAGCAGGAGATATGGATTCCAACGGCGTTATCACCACCAGTGATTTTAATGTCCTGCTCAGCGAGTCAGCCATCTTAAATCAGTACATCGTTAGCGATTGTAACTTAGATGGACAGAATACCGTGGGCGATCTCAATGTGTTCCGTCAGAATATGAGTATAATCGGGGTGAACATGATTAAGTACGAATAAAAAACACTTGACGTTTATTAACCCAAGTTTTAATGATATGCCGCGGGTAATAGCCTTTGAGTTATTACCCGCTTGGTATTTATAAGCTAAGGC
>JAHDGT010000379.1 GCA_020631675.1 Bacteroidota bacterium | reverse complement strand
AATCATGCGTTGGAACATCAGTTCCCTTTTTACTGCGGGCACCGGGCTATCCGTTGCAATTCGGGTGCTGTTCGCTGCTTCGCTGGCAGGCATAAAAATGGCTACCTCTGGGCCGCCTTTTTATGCCGCCGCTCAGTGCGCTCCTTAGCCCCCTCATTTCCACTCCTATCCCTCGCAGGGTCGGTAACGGACAACTGAAACGTATAATCACATCATTCAATTCCCCTCTGCCACCTTCAGTCGACTAACCAACCAAAGTGCTAATAAGCAAACTACAATAGATAGGTAGCCTACCCATTCGTAGTTCAGTAGCTTTTCTTGCTCATCGAAAACAACGATCACACCACCTATGGCCGCGCTTAAAGCTATCGCCAGTTGTTGCAAAGCCCCTTTCAAACTCATGAAGCTACCGCGGGTTTCCGGCCCGACAGCCGCACTGATCAATGTTTGAGGCGGTATCATTCTACCTGTTCCCGTAACAAAGAAAGCTGTCGTGAATAGGAGGGCCAAAGTTACACCTATCGGTGGCATATTCGTGATCGCCACCACTGGAATGAACGACAAAAACAGAAATCCGCTCATTACCCGCATCACGCCAAAACGATCTGTCAATCTACCAATAAGCGGCGAGGTGAAAACCGTAACCAAACCACCTACAAAATACATGGCCGTAAGGGCATTAGTATCAAAACCAACATTACGCAT
Source organism: Bacteroidota bacterium (assembly GCA_020631675.1). Classification (GTDB taxonomy): domain Bacteria; phylum Bacteroidota; class Bacteroidia; order Chitinophagales; family UBA2359; genus JAHDGT01. The sequence continues at coordinate 3,985 of JAHDGT010000379.1, read as the reverse complement.
CATATAGGGCGCGATGAATGGAATGATCAAAAAGTGCCCCAATACCAAAGCGATGCCTGCCAATAAAGCATTCACTTGGTTGCGGTCTTTAAGCACACTGCTAAATGTAGAAACAAAGTTTTTTTCAGGAAGTCCTTCCTCTAAATGCCCGCGCATAGTAGGGAATTTCACTAAGATCAAAGCCAATAAGCACAGACCGAAGCCGCCTATAAATAGGAATGGAGCTTGCCAAATAAAGTGATCCGCTAAATACAAACCCACAGGAACCCCCAATGCCGAAGCTGCTGAAAAAGCGCCCATCAGAATTCCCATCGCTCTACCTCGTCGCTCAAAAGTGAAAGTATCCGCTACCACAGATAAGACCAGCGCACTCAAAACACCTCCAAATAAACCCGTGATGAATCGAATGCTTAAAAGGGCGTAATAGTTTGTGGCCAAGGCACAAGCCAATGTACCCAAAGCGAAGCCGGCATATAAAATGGATAAGGCTCGCTTACGATCAAAGCGGTCCACATAGACCGCACCCGCTAAACAAGAAAGAAAAGCGCCGATCGCATAAGCCGACACTAAGAGTGAAAACTGACTTGGGTTTATCCCGAATTCACTCATGAATACATCTCCCAGAGGCATCATGATCATGGAGTCCATGATATTGGTGAAGTTTACCGCTGCTAATAACAGTAGTATGAACTTTTCTTGTGCGCTCAATGAAGAAATGATTGACTGGGGTGAGTTAGCAGAAAGCCAAACATAGTCAACGACAAATCAAGGTGAATTGTTCGACTATTTTTAAAATAAACCGGGGCTATATCCAGCAGCATCAAATCGATCTTCAATAAATCGATTCACCACTTTTGGGAAAGCGATATCAACTAAAGCAGAAGGGAGTTTCCAGACCGCATCCGAACTTAATATTTCGGGCGATTTTTGCTTTTGTTCCACCTCAATAAAACGAGCATAAATGGTCTGATGTGTTAAGATTTGCTTATAGGTTTTAGATATGGAAAGCACCTCAAGCTCCTTAGGGAGTTTTAGTGTTTCCACTATGTCTTCCAAGTTCATTGCCTGCTCCAACTCAAAAAGGGGGAATTGATACAAGCCTTGCCAAATATCTCCTGCTCCCCTACGGTTTATCGCAATTTCGCCCGCTTCATTGAAGCAAAGTAAAAAATAGAAGTAACGATCTTTGCGCTTGATTTTTTTCGATTTGATTGGCAGCTGAGTTACTTTTTGCATCTCGAAAGCACGACAAGCACTTTGAAGCGGACATTTACCGCAGTCCGGATTTTTGGGCACGCATTGCATGGACCCGAAGTTCATGATGGCTTGGTTGTAACTGGCTGGATCTTCACGATCCAGTATTTGATCGGCCAGCTCAGCAAACGTTTTTTTACCCGTACTTGTATCTATTGGTGTTTCTATTCCGAAGTATCGAGATAGTACTCGATACACATTGCCGTCTACCACCGCATGTGGTAGATCATATGCAAAACTAGCTATAGCGGCGGCGGTATAAGGACCAACCCCTTTCAATTTTAGAATGGTCTGATAAGTATCAGGAAATACTCCGTCTAATTCCCTACTGATGTATTTCGCCGCAGTATGCAAATTACGGGCTCTGGAATAATAGCCCAATCCTTCCCATAATCGCATGACCTCATCTTGTGGCGCATTGGCCAGATCATGCACACTAGGGAATGCTTTGGTGAACGCCAGAAAATAAGGCGTGCCTTGTGCTACTCTGGTTTGTTGTAAAATGATCTCACTCAACCAGATGATGTAAGGATCCTTCGTACTTTTCCAAGGCAGCACCCTAGGGTGCTGCCGATACCAGGACAAGATATTTTCTGTAAATGGATGTGATTCCTTCAAAAGGTCAATAAAAGAGCTTTAAACTACCTCAATGTAATGTACTACTATTACTTTGCTTCCGTATCTGTTTCAACAGCTACTTCTATTAAAGAGCGCCCCATGTATACCAGGATGTCCCCTTCTTCAAAGTCAAGTACCTTACGATCGGTGGTCATGATATTCAGCTTACCAGCACGCTTCATGAACAATGGAATATTCGTTTTGTCGCTATCCATTTTTTCCAAATGCTCGCGCAGCTCATCTTCGCTTTCTAAAGGCAGCTCGTGAATTTTTGGATAATAACTTGCGATCATGTTCAGGTTCGACTCATCGGTGATCGGGCTGAATAAAGTCTCTCTATTGTCCATTTTTTTACTGCGGACCTCAGCAGAACTGGGCAGTCTATATGCCCCGTTTTCTCCTAAAGTTTTACCAAAGCTTTTCATAGCGTGGTTATCAACACCCGCATTACCCGTCATCACCAACATATAACCAATGTCAGAAAGCTCTACATTTTCGTCGATCGCTTCATTGTAGATATTGGCTTGGAAGGCTTCTAAGCCTTTAGCTTTCGCCTGTTCGATCTTAGCAGGCGAATTATCCACTAATACCACATGTCTTCCTGCGTTTTGCAAGTAAGTCCCGATCAGGCGTGCTCCTTTATGCGCACCAATGATCACTACACCATTAGATTCTGTCAACTCAACACCCAAGACTTTCGCCATGATTCTGGCAGAGGTGGCATTGAGCAATACCGTACCCAGTACAATGAAGAAGACCAATGGCGTTAACATGTCCGCATTGGCAAGTTCTAGCTTACCTGCATCGATATACTCCATTAATTGCAAACCGAATAAAGAAGCGATACCCGCTGCTACAATTCCTCTAGGCCCTACCCATGAAATGAACAGTTTTTCCTGAGTACTCAGATTCGAGCCAATGGTACTCAAGAACACACCAACAGGACGAACCACGAATACAACCGCTAAGAATAACAGTAGTACTCTCCAATTCTGTAATAAAATGTCAATCTGATCGGTGGTGATGTTCGCGGAAAGAACGATGAACAGTATAGATATGAGCAGTACGGTGATCGACTCTTTAAAGTCCAGAATCGCTTTCAATCCGGGTATATTGGCATTACCTAAAGCCATACCCATGACCACTACAGTCAATAGTCCGGATTCATGTGCCAGTATATCCGAGAACATGAATGCCGCCATCACCAAAGCCAAAGTGAACACATTGACCAAATAATGAGGGATGAAATGCTTAATGATCATCCAGCCCAATAAACGGGCCGCAGCATAACCAACACAGCAACCCACAATGGTGATAGTGACCAACTCTTGTACTAAATGCAATGGAGAGGCATGTCCATGCCCAGCAGCGGTTATGAATTTAAACACCAATACAGCAGCTACCGCACCAATAGGGTCGATCAAGATCCCTTCCCATTTCAGTACAGTAGAGACATTTCGACTCAAGCTCAGATTCCGAAGTATGGGGGCTATTACCGTAGGTCCTGTTACTATGATCAAGGCGGCGAACAAGGCGGATATTTCCCAGCCTATACCCATGAGGTAATGGGCGGCCAGCGTACTGAGTACAAAGGTGACCAAGGCCCCTATGGTGATCAATCGACCAATAGACTGACCTGTTTCGCGGATTTCACTCATTTTCAAGGTCAGACTCCCTTCAAAGAGGATGACACCGATGGCTAATGAGACGAATCCAAAAAGATTTTGTTGACCGAACAGTTGAATCGGGTTGATCCAGCGATCCAAGCCGATCATTTCCGAAAGCGGTCCAACGAAAAGCCCTGTAAGGATCAAGGGCAAGATGGCGGGTACTCGCATACGCCAAGCCAACCATTGGGCCGCGATACCAAGTACAATAATTCCTCCTATTTCTAGCATTTGAAATGGATAACAAGCGGGATGTCTACTGCTGGGTACAGCAGTTTAGCAGATCCCTGTTTAGAAGACATAGACCCTTAAATGTAAGGGGATAATGTCAAATCAACAAAAAACAGGAATAAGAGTACAATACTAAGCGATGTTATCCATTGCGGAATGGTAAGTACCTGGACAAAAGTAAGCGTATAGCTTATGGCGCAGCTATTTTAGTTGTA
>JAHDGT010000378.1 GCA_020631675.1 Bacteroidota bacterium | reverse complement strand
GCGGGCACGCGCCCTAATAAAGATCAAAAACAAACTACACTTTACTATGATCAGAATCTATACACTTTGCTTCATGCTGCTTTTAGGTGCTACAAGCGCGCTAAATATGAATGCGGAAACTTACCGCGTGCTATTCATTGGGAATAGCTATACTTTTTACAATGACTTGCCGGCCATGGTGGCTGATCTGGCAGCGGATATGGGGGATGAGCTGATCTATGAGTCGTCTACTTTTGGTGGGGCTACCTTCTCCGGGCATAGCACGAATTCAAGTACATTGGATAAGATCGAATCCGCGGATTGGGATTTTGTGGTGATGCAGGAGCAAAGTCAGTTGCCGGCATTTCCACCTTTTCAATTTGAGGCGGAGAGCTTGCCTTTTGCCATAGATCTGGCGGAGGCGATCGCGGAGAGCAATACGTGTAGTATGCCTTTGTTTTTCTTGACTTGGGGAAGAGAGAATGGCGATTTGACGAATTGTGAGTTTTACGAGCCTTTGTGTACCTACGAAACGATGCAGTCGGAGCTAACGATGAACTACCAGACTTTTGCTGATGAAACGGGCGGACGTGTAGCACCAGTAGGGGAGGCGTGGCGCACGCTGAGAGAAGAGACGGATGATGCGATCGACTTATACACGGGAGATGGTAGTCACCCGAGCTTGAGAGGTAGCTATTTGGCGGCTTGTGTGTTTTATGCTACGATCTTTCAAAACAGCCCCGAGGGAACGGCCTATGATCCGGGCATACCTGAAGAGGAGCGTTTGATCATGCAAGAGATCGCCGCGCAAACGGTTTTAGAGGATGAAGAGAATACTTGGGCTTTGCCTGAAACTTTGCCGATCCCATTGCAGCAAGATTGCCCTTGCTCTAACTTTCATTACCCACAAAATAGCTACTGCCAAACAGATGAGAATCCCTCGCCGATCATTACAGGTGATGAAGGAGGGACGTTCTATATTTTGGAAGATGTGTTGCCGTCTACGATCATAGATTTAGAAACGGGCGTTTTAGATCTGTCGGCTTTCGCACCTGGTACTTATGAGGTGTTTTATGGGGGCATGGGCAGTTGTGAGCAGAGTGTGCAGATCAGTGTTTTTGAAGCACCTGATGCGAGCTTTAGTCTAGCGGATACGCTTTTATCAACAGATACGCCCAGCATACTTCTACCAGGCACACTTGGCGGTACTTTCAGTGGTACGGGAATCAGTCTGACTTCTTTCGATCCTGCTTTGGTACCTGCTGAACTATATGGAGAAGCGATAGAGATCTGTTATACGGTTGTCGGATTCGGAGATTGTACAGATACCTACTGCACGAATGTGGTGGTGGTAGACGATCTGACCGCGATTGATGATGCGCGTGCAGCAGAGGCGATTGATATAAGATTGATGGGTGGAGAGTTATTGCTTGATTTCACAGCGGTAAATGATAGAGTAGGGCATCAACTTTATATCTACGATATACACGGAAGAGTTTTGAGGCAATTGACAATAAATGCTGCTGATTTGACTACTAGTGTGGATGTGAGAGAACTTCCAAGCGGTAGCTACGTTATTCAGCTACGTTCAGAAAACGGAAATACACAAGCACAAATCATTTGCAAATAAATACTTCGCTCTATATTTGCTGTATGATAGTTTCGAGAAGGTGTTAAGTTTGAACTTAACACCTTCTTTAGCATACTACACTCACTAAGCTGTAACCTATGGAGATGCTCGCCAAAATCAAGGCAGATGCAGTGAATAACTTATCTGATGGTCGTTACTTCGCCCCATTCGCGGAATGGGTGGGCTTTGACCTCTCGCCCGATTCCCCACATGCGATTTCTTTGTCCTTGGCCAAAGAAATCCAAAGCTGGCTGGCCGGGCCGAAGATCGTAGCTCAGATGGGTAGTTCGCCCATTGAGGTGGTGAACGAAGTAGCAGAGGCTTTGCGTATTGAGATCGTTCAAACGGATCTTGACCTGCCATTGGTACAGCTCTCTCCTTTGATCTCGAAACTGATCAAACGCGTTCGCTTGGAGTCGGATATGGAGGAGGTGGACATCTTTAATCTCTTGCAATCGCGAATAGGGGGTGTGGCTTGGTTCTTGGTAGATGTATCGCATATTTCTTGGGAAACATTGCGAACAGCTAAGCGTGGATTGAGTGCGGAGGTCATGCAGAATCTGAGTCAAAGGTTCCCGATCATTTGGAACATCGCCCTGACCAAAGACAATGTGGCTGAGGTGGTTCAGCTGACGAGTGCTGAGGCCTTGAACTTGTCAAGTGGCTCAGAAGAAAAAGTAGGTCTACGCGCATTCGATGATCTGGACCCTATAGTAGAGCAATTGGAGGTCTTGTAAAAACAACAACATGTCACTAAGCAATAAAGTAAAGGCGCTCACCAAGCAGTACCACGAAGAAGTGGTGGGTTTGCGCCGCCACATACACATGCATCCCGAACTGTCTTTTCAGGAATATGAAACCTCGAAATTCGTACAAGCCCAATTAGGGAAGATCGGCGTTCCATTCAAAGATGGAGTAGCCGGCACAGGCGTGGTCGGATTGATCAAAGGCAAAAACCCGGATAGCCGAACGATAGCCTTGCGCGCGGATATGGATGCCCTACCGATTTTAGAGGAAAATGAAGTGCCCTATAAATCGAAAAATGAAGGCATCATGCACGCCTGTGGGCATGATGTGCATACCAGCTCCTTACTGGGCGTGAGCAGGATCTTGAACGAGCTAAAAGACGAGTTTGAAGGTACCATAAAGCTGATTTTTCAGCCTGCCGAAGAACGTCATCCGGGCGGTGCGTCTATTATGATCAAAGAAGGGGTGTTGGAGAATCCTAAACCGGCGAGCATCATTGGTCAGCATGTTCACCCGCTTATCCCCGTTGGTACGGTTGGTTTCCGACCCGGACTAATGATGGCTTCTTGTGATGAGTTGGAAATATCCATCAAAGGGAAAGGCGGTCATGGTGCGGTGCCGCAAAATTGCATTGATCCCGTATTGATCAGTGCGCATTTGCTGGTGAGCCTGCAACAGGTCGTGAGTCGATTCTTAGATCCAACGATTCCGAGTGTGCTCACCTTTGGTAAGATAGAGAGCGTAGGAGGGGTGCACAATGTGATCCCCAATGAAGTACGCATCTTGGGTACCTTGCGCATGATGAATGAAGAATGGCGTTTCAAGGCGCATGAGCAGATCAGAAAGATCGTGCGCAATATCTGCGAAGCCTTTGGAGGCGAAGGAGATATTCACATCAAAGTGGGTTACCCCTTCTTGATCAATGATGAGGACCTGACCAAACGCTTGCGTAATGCTGCTGAGACGTATATGGGCAAAGAGAACGTACTGGATCTGCCCATGCGCATGACCGCTGAAGATTTCTCCTACTTTTCTCAAAAGGCGGTAGGCTGTTTTTATAGATTGGGTGTAGCCAATGAAGCCAGAGGAATCACCTCTAGCGTACACACACCAACTTTTGATATTGATGAAGATGCTCTAGAGGTAGGGGTAGGCTTAATGAGCTGGTTAGCACTTGAAGAGCTGAAAATGAAGTAGCTTAAAGCGATGAACTACTTCCATGAAAAGTGCTTGAAAGAAAAGCTTATAAATACAAAACGGCGGCTATTGTATACATACAATGAACCGCCGCATCCAAGTTACCAATAAACAATTTGTCTTTGTTAGTGCTAATTTAAGGCGACCGATCGGCTGATTGCAAATGATTTCGGGGTAATTTTGTTGGCAATGTACAGCATTCAACTTGTGCTTTTTTGGGAAAACACAGAGTAGTTTATTAAAATAAAATCCTGTACGGGTCTGATAATTAGATGTTTGATGGTTTTTTTTGATTTAATTTAAAAAAGTCGAATTTTGAGGCCTATTACATTTCCAAAAAGCAAAGTCCCTTGATAAATTTAACATTTTAAGCGCTTCTACTATGAGTGATACCCTGACAATCGTATCCTACAATGTGAATGGCATACGTGCCGCCATGCGGAAAGGCTTGGCGGAATGGCTGGCCGAGAATGATTTTGACATCATTTGCATACAGGAAACCAAAGCCATGAAAGAGCAGGTGGATCTTGAAGCAATAGAGGCTTTGGGCTATCACCACTATTGGTATAGTGCCGAAAAAAAAGGCTATAGCGGTACGGCCATTTTCAGCAAAATAGAAGCGGATCAGGTGACCTACGGAACAGGTATGGAAGCTTATGATAAAGAAGGGCGTTTCATCAGAGCAGAATTTGGTGCATTGTCGGTCATGTCGGTCTATATCCCTTCCGGTAGTTCAGGAGATGCGCGACAAGAAATTAAAATGAAGTTTCTGGTAGATTTTCTTCCTTATTGCAAGCAGCTACAACAAGAGCAACCCAAGCTCGTCATCGCGGGCGACTACAACATTTGCCACAAAGCGATAGACATACACGATCCGGTCAGAAACAAAAAGAGCAGCGGCTTTCTACCCGAAGAGCGAGAGTGGATGGACGAGTGGTTCGATAGCGGTTTCATAGATACCTTCCGTCATTTTAACCAAGAGCCGCATCACTACAGCTGGTGGAGCTACCGCGCCAATGCCCGTGCCAACAACAAAGGCTGGCGTATAGATTACCTATCTGCCACCGAAGCACTCCGCGAACATTTATCAGGAGCAGGCATACTGCCCGATGTCAAACACTCTGATCACTGCCCGATCTA
>JAHDGT010000377.1 GCA_020631675.1 Bacteroidota bacterium | reverse complement strand
AGACTCGAGATTTGAGACTCGAGACCTGAGATTTACTGACCTAGTTTGATCAGCTTTTGGGTGTGTAGCGTGCCTGCTGCTGTTCGTACTTGTAGGAAGTAGATGCCGGCTGCGACATTTTCAGTATTGATCGTGATGTTATTGGCTCCTGCATTAAGATCCGCGTTCTGCATTTGAATGCTGCGACCTTGAACATCTGTTAATACGATCTGTGCTTGTTCGTTGTCTTGTGCGGTGAACTGGACGTTTACCCACTGATCAAACGGATTAGGAGCTACTTGGATCTGCTTAGTTGTTTGGTCATTGATACCCACATCCAAACCACCAGTAATGGTCACACAGTAATCTTCAGTTTCCCCGTAGGCATACTCCATACAAGAATCGGGAAGATCAGGGTCATCTGATGGATTAACATATTTCATAGTTACTCGCATGCGTGTAGAACCATTCACGGCAGCAAGTGGAATGAAAATATCGCCTGTAAATGTTTCATTATCGGCATATTCTGAATCTAATAGCAATTCAAATTGATCATCGAACTCACCATCCTGATTCAGATCCACCCAGATTCTCCAGTATTCATCATATTGTGTACCCGTTCCATAACCTGGTTCAAGTTCTACTTCGTAATTACCTCCTGCACTGAAATTAGTTGAAATATCAGTAAAATTAGCGTAGCCGCCATTATTTCCTGATTCGTTTACCAAATCGCCTATAATCAAGCTGTTTAAAAATTCATAACTAGAATCTTCAGCGAATGAATCACAATAATCGCTTTCTATGCAAACACCACATCCTGATGTAATGAAAGAAATGATTTCCGAATCTTCACTTTCAGCATCAGCATTACCACAAACTGTCATAACACTGACATCATAAGAAGTACAGCCAGATAAACCAGTCAACAGATAAGGTACTTCACTGAACGTAACAGTATTTGATTCCCCGGATGTAGTGTAAGTTAAATTATAAACCGTACCAGCGAAAACTGCATCGAAATTCACCTCTACTGCAGATTCACCTACAGGAGTAAATGAGAAATCAGAGGGGGGGACACAACATCCTTCAGTAGTAAAAGCGACCGGAGCAGAGAAGCTGCTGATCGCACCATCGGCACATACCGCGGATATCTGTACTTCATATTCTGTACAGCCCATCAAACCTGTTATGGTATATGAGGTTTCATATGCGATGGCCGGTGAACTCCAATCTTCTGTGCCTGCTTCTCTGTATTCTACGAAGAAAGTAGAAGCATCAGAAAAGACATTCCAACTTAAATCCGCATCCGTATCTACTGAAGAGCTTACTTCAATACTATTTGGAGCAAAGCAACCTGATGAATTACAATCGTAAGAAGTGACCAATAACATACTGTTGTAAAGGTTCAATACTCCTCCGGTTACCGTAATACCGTCTAAAGACTCATTAGGCTCTACTCCATCTAAAATCATTTGTCTTACATCTAATGCTGCTTGACCCGGGTTCACCAAAGCGAATTCTGTTAAACCAGCACAGTCGCTCGAATACAATAAAGCAATCGCACCTGCAACGTGAGGTGTAGCACCAGAAGTACCACCAAAGCCATCATAACCGCCTCCGCTGGCTACAGTATAAGTATTCGCACCATAAGCACCTAAGTCGATCGTTTCTAAACCATAACCTGCTTGGTTCACCTTTACATTGCTGCTGTTCATGTTGGTAACAGAAAGCAAATAATCAGAAGAACAACCCGTAGGTAAGTCGCCAAAAGTATCTACATTTTGGTTGCCGTTGATCGTCGCCCCACAATTGATGATACCTGCTTCTCCCATGGTGTCATAGAACCCGCACCAAAGTGGAGAATCTTCAGGATCACCGCCATCTATACCCCAAGAAGAGTTGGCAGATACGACGAAAGCACCTTCCGAGCCTCCTGTTTCATTGAAAAGCAAGCGCTGCTCTAAAGCATAAGAGTATGCCTCGATCACTTCAGACTCTGCTGTACCTCCATTGATGATGATCATCAGTTTCACATCCCAGTTCACGCCGCAAACACCGTTCGCGTCATTCCCTTTCGCGCCAACGATACCCGCTACCGGCGTACCATGGCCACCAGCCCAACCACTTGGCTGTACATTGCCATTGTTATCATCGGCATTCCAGCCGTAGATGTCATCTACATAGCCATTTTCATCATCATCAATTCCATTGTCGGGGATTTCTTCTGTATTGATCCATAAGTTAGGTTCGATATCAGAGTGATCCAAGTCGATACCATCATCGATCACCGCAACCACAATATCGTGACCTAAAGGTGTTGTGCCACCGGTCGCGAAATCCCAAGCTTGATCGGCATCAATATCGGCATCTTCAACACCGCTTGCCCCACCTGGATTCACATACTGCCACTGATCATCGAATAAGGTATCATCCGGTGTGGTTTCTCTGAATTGGATGGTGTGGTTATTCTGTACTTGACGTACTTTATCATGTGTGAACAAAGCGCGCAACATCTCAGGATGTGAAATCTGATCCGCATCAAAATGCAGCAGCCAAATATTCGTAACGCGAGACAGCTCTTCTACTACTCTCAAGCGAGTAGGTTGACCATTCACGTACTTTAAATCACCAACGATCGCTTCGATCGACTGTCCCTCTAAAGTCTGCACGAGTACATCGCCTTTTTTGTAAGGTGCTTCTGCCAATACGATGGCACTGATGCAAAAGAACAGGAGGAATTGTAAAATGTGTTTCATTGTTTGTTTCGTTCTGTGGAGGATTAGTTTCGGTTTATTGCGATGGTTGTTGTTGTTTCTTATTAATCTTCACGCGGGCTAACAGGCTTATCTGTTTGAACTATTTTAACCCCTTCGGTACCTTTTAAATAGGCTAAGATCTGTTCATTGGTTTTATCGCCCGGATCTAATGCTATTAGCCAGATATGGGCTCTTTTGGATACTTGTTTAATCAATTGGGTATTGTAGGCTGACCAGCCTTTTACCAATACTTCAATATCCGCTTCTGCTTCCAGTTGTACCATGTACCTCGCACCTGTGATATTCAAGTCTTTAGTAGTTTTAGATGCAGCAAGGTCAACTTTCTCCTCTAGCACTTCGGCATTTTCAGCATTCGTCTCCTTCTTTTCAACTACTGTGCTGTTCACCTTATTGCCTTTAGCGGCTTTAGAAGGTGCTTTCGCGCATTGTGTCAGAAAAGTCATGCAACAAATAGTAAGTATTAATAGAGATGCCCAAAGTGTAGTACCAGTCATGAACAGTTAGTTAATTGACAATGTGAAGTGGTTTTCTAGCCAGCTCGAAATTAGCGAAATATAAGCGTAATATGTTGTCGCCTATATGCCTATAACAATTGTAATCACAAATGTTGACTCTAAGCCGACGAAAAAACCCGCAAGCTGGTAGGAAAGTACCAACTTGCGGGTTTTCAATGGTATAAAAAGAGGGCGACAAAGTCACCATCTCATTATTTAACGACAGTCAATTGTTCACTCAACTTATAGCTATCAACCTGAAGGTTGACGATGTAATTACCAGCAGCCAGGTCACTCACCTCAAAAGTATGGGTTTCTGTACCTGCGGTATTACTGAGGACTTGCGACTTGATCAAGCGACCGGTCAGATCATAAAGATTTAAGCTGGCTTTTTGATTGTTCGGAATAGACACTTCCACTTTAGCAGTAGTACGAGCAGGGTTAGGATACAGTTGGATATTCATCTGCTCTGCGATGTTCTCTTCAATACCTACACTACCTGGATCAAACTCTGGTAAAGTAGTATCACAGAAACCAGCTGTCAATGTAGTAGAACGGAAAGTACCACGTCCGTGTGTACCCAAGTAAGTTACTTTACAGAACGGACTGTTCATCGCCTCCATACGCAAGCGGAATACTTGTACACGACCTAAACCTTCGTTCTGCTCTGTCCAGCATTCGGTGTCTTTATTGTAGGTCCACACACCCAATTCCGTACCAGCTACTACATAGTGCTCATCGCTATCCGGATTGATCGCTACATCGTATACAGGCATTAAAGGTAAGTTGTGCTGAATGGATACGAAATCGATATCACCAGGGTTACCTTCTGTCGCATTTTCAGATAACCAAACGTAATTACTATTGCCATAGTTACCTGCGCTAACGACCAATTCATCACCACCAGCACTGCAAGCGATTCCAGTAGCGGTTCTACCACTAAAGGGCAATACAGAAGCACTTAATTCATCCACATCGTAGTCATCATCCAAAGCATCTTTAATACGGAGAATCCTCCCCCCTCTTGACAAAGCGAATGTCCAATTACCACCATCACTCACAGCACCCGCTGCGAATGCGCGGTTACCACCGCCGAAAGTACCCATTTGAATAAAATCAGGAACAGTACTAAGAACATGAGATTCTCTAGTAACGAATAAGCGACCTGAGAAACCCGCTGTCATGAATAAAGAGCGATGCTCCCCACCTCCAAAATAATATTCGGCCAAATCTTCCCATAAATAGAAAGCTGTAATGAAAGGCGCACTTTGTGACATACCATCCGCACCGAAGAAATCAGTCTGAATATCCTCATCAAAGAAATTCGCGAAGCTTTCACCACCTGTCGCGGAACGACCCATATTACCGAACTGACTTTCAGCGAACATGATCAATGGGTTGATGTCAGAAATCTCACACCAGCCACCATCACCACCGTAAACCGC
>JAHDGT010000376.1 GCA_020631675.1 Bacteroidota bacterium | reverse complement strand
TACGCCTGCCAAACAGCAGCAGGCAGCGACTGAATTTTAACGGATAGCCCGGTACCCGCAGTGAAAAGCTGGCGCTTTATTAGACATGAGACTCGAGACATGAGATTTATCTGCTGTACTCCGATTCTTTAGCCGCGGCTAACGCCAGTTTTTTATTGCGGGTATGCGCCCTACAAATGCCCATTAGCACATTTTCAAATCAGCACATTGGCACATTGAAGGTGCACCATACGCTTGGCATCAAAAGTACTCAGGCCCTTGCCCTATACCAAACGGCTAAACACTACTTATATGTATAGACCTTTACTTTCTGGATTTCGTTTGTTGTGCGGCTTGATCGTCGCGTTTTTTTTATGGCAGACCAATGCCTTTGCCCAATTATCGGGTGATGTTTCCGGGACTTTGACGCTGGAAGATAGTCCGTATTGCGTGACGGGCGACTTGACCGTGCCTGAGGGCGAGAGCCTGATGATCGAGGCGGGCGTGCAACTGATGTTTTACGGCGCTTATGAATTGAGCGTATTGGGATCCATGCAGGCGATCGGTACGGATACCGATTGGATCACCTTCGGCCCGATCGACGAGGACGAGGGCTGGCGAGGCATTCGTTTCGCGAATAATGAAGTGGACACGAACCGCTTGGTGTACTGCCATGTGCATCATGCGAAACGAACGAGTTCTACTAATCTTGGGGGAGGTATTTATAGCAATACCCGTTTCATTGAGATCGACCATTGCTTGATCGAGGACTGCGAGAGTGGTGCGCATGGCGGGGGGATTCAGTTCTCCTATAACCCGAATGATGGGTTCCAGCATTTGACCAACTCGATCATTAGAAATAATACCGCTGGTGATGATGGCGGGGGTATGGCTTCTCTGCCTTCTAAGAATTTGGTGGTGAGTAACTGTATTTTCACGGGTAATGCCGCTAATAACGCGGGTAGTGCCGTTGCGGGTGGTGCGATGCGCTTGCACGGGCAGGGATCGCCTTTGATCATGAATTGTACGGTGACGGGTAATTATGCGACCAGTGCGGGCGCGGGTATTGGCAGTTATTACAACATACAGCCCATCATTCTAAATTGCGTATTGTACGGCAATACAGGTGGCGGTGGCGATCTTTGGAACAATGGTTCAGGTGAGCCTACGGTGGCTTATTCTTGTATTGGTGGCGGCATTTGGCCGGGCTTGGGTAATATTGATGCCGATCCTATGTTCTTGGATCCTGACAATGGCAACTATTACCCCATGGCAGGCAGCCCTGTGATTGATGCAGGCGAGGCCATGTACTATGATATTTCACAGGATATTGAAGCGGTGGCACCGAGTACGGATTATACCGATAATGAGCGACCAATGGGCGAAGGCTATGATATGGGTGCTTATGAAACGGGGCATTTCCACGTAGAGCTATTGCCTACACAAAATGAGTGTGCTTCTGATTGTAATGGCGCTATTGACGCGGTGATCACGGGTGATACCGATTTATTGTCGATCAGCTGGAGCAATGGTGATGAATTGGAAGACATACAGTTATTATGCCCGGATAATTATGAGTTAACGGCTACTTTCGCATCTGGTGAAACGCCTAGCGCGAGTGTGAACATTGGCTACCAACTCCCCTCTCCTACGGCTGATTTTGAGGTGGACAATACCGCTGTTTGTAATGGCGGCTTATTCACCTTCTCTAATACAAGTAGTTTGTTCTGCGGTGGCGTGGAAGAAACGGGCGGCTTGACCTACTCTTGGGATTTTGGTACGGGTACGCCTACTGATTTAGAATCCCCGATACAGTTCATCAATACCTTGGGTGAGAATGAGGTGACTTTAACGGCTACTTCTCCGCTGGGTTGTACGGCTAGTAAGAGTGTGATCATTACGGTTTTTGAAGCACCAGAGATCAACTTGGGCAATGATACGACGATATGTAGTAATGGCAGCTTGCTTTTAGATGCGACCATTGAAGGGGCGACTTATGAATGGCAAGACGGCAGCACAGCTGCTACCTATGAGGTGACCACCTCTGGTGTATATAGCGTAACGGTTTCTTTAGGTGAGGAATGTATAGCCGAAGATGAGATCGTGATCGATCTATTCAATCCTTCTAATGCGGGTGAGATGCCTGCGGATGAGCAGATCGTTTGTAGCGGAGAATCGGTAAGTGCGACCGCTTCTGGTGTGGAATTGTCTGATGGTGATGTGTTGAATTATGCTTTACACACCAGTGCTACGGAAGTTCCCGGAACCATCTTAGCGCAAAATGCGACAGGTACTTTTGATGTGAGCAGTGGAGACATTCCTTATAATACCGAGCTGTACATCAGTAGTATTGTTGGCCCTGAAAGCGAGAGCATGCCAGGAACGCCTGATCTATCTGGTGATTGTATTGATATTGCGGCGGGTACGCCAGTAGTCTTCTTAGCCCCTGTTCAAATTGACGCAGGCGAGAACTGCGATAATGAAACGGGCGCATACTTTGTAAGCTTCTCCTGTACGGGTGGTTTACCGGCTTATGATAGCGACTTCAGCTATACGGTAAGCGGTAACTTCTTAGGCGAATTGTCTGCTTCGGGCAGTGAGCAATTCGGACCGCTAATGGGTGGTGAAGGTTATAGCATTATGGTTACGGATGACTTTGGCTGTAGTGATGAAATTGTAGTAGCCAGCGTACCTTGCTTGAAAGTACCGATCGAGTTGATCTCGTTCACGGGTGAAGCCATCGCCACGGGTAATCTATTGAACTGGGTAACCGCCAGCGAGTACCAAAACGACTATTTCAGCTTAGAGCGTTCTATTGATGGCAGCACTTTCGAGCTGATCGCGACCATTGATGGCGCGGGAACGAGCACCGAAGACATCGCCTACGATCATTTAGATGTGGACGCGCCAACGGGTATCTCCTACTACCGCCTAAAGCAAACTGATTTTGATGGTCAGTATGCTTATAGTGAGGTGATCGCTTTACAGCGTGGCACAGTAGAGACCGTTGATCTGCAAGCGACTTACACCAGTGAAGGTGCGCAATTGGTATTCACGGCTATTTCAAACGATCCTATTCGTTTAAGCACTTTCGATCTATTGGGTAGAAAAGTGAATGGACAAACGATCAACAACATTCAAAATGGTCAGAATTGGATCGCATTGCCTAATTTACCGGTTGGGGTGTATGTCTGCGCGATCGTGCAGCATGACCAGCAGTATGCGGTGAAAGTAGTGATCAGTGATTAGAGGATCATTTTGATTCTTTAATCAAACAAATCTTCGTCTAGCTTCGTGTTCTTCTTTCTTTGTGGTCAGCAGTATTATGTATTCCTCATTTTGCTGACCACGAAGAACTAAGTACACAAAGAAGCACAAAGGCATTTTTAAAGCTAGGATAGCTTAATACTTCGCTTAGTCCTCAAAATACATCTTCTTAATTCTCACCATTGGTCCCGGGCAGAGTGCCTAGTGGCAGCGGACTGAAAAATTATTTCACAACACGCCCACCTTTATTCAAAATGAGCATGACCTCAATGATCTTATTGACCATTGCAGGCGCAATATCCAACTTTTTGGCCAGTAGTGTAATGATTTTTTCCTCATCAGACTCCAAAATCCCATCAGAAAGCACGATCTCTACCGACATGGCAAAAATCATTTCCCGATCCTCAATTTTGATCATTGGGCAACAGGCTTCCACTAAGCCTCTCAGCCCTATTTTCGCTTTTGCCGCAGCTACTCTTTTGTAGTAGGGCGCGATGCTCAAACCCCAAAATTTCTTCTTGCTCAACATCAACCTAGAGATCGTGTCCAGCTCCGCATGACTTACATTTCCATCGCAAGACATACAGGCGTACAGTACACCGATCCAAGCTTCAATATCACTTTGAGGCTGGTAAATGTTCACATCTTTATTAGTGGGGAGGTGACTAAATTGGTCGAATAATCCCATACTAAGGTGGTGTTAAGGTGGTTAACAGGAGTGTGGGAAAGAGGAGGAATAACTAAAATCGAGAAAAAACAGTGCCAAAAAACAGCCTCTGTCACAAGCACGTCAATCAAATTAATATAATTTGCAACTATCTCATTGTCAATCCGATCTTCAGACCATACAGCTATTCCCAAGTCACATTTTCTGTTGCAATAGCTATTGTTTCCCCATTCGTCTTCGTGAAAGTGAGGGTAAATTGATGCGTATCGCTAGACGTTGGTACATCATCGATCAAAAAACGAGCACTACTGTAGCCATCAAATAGATATTCCCAATTGTCAAAGCTCATTAAGGGAGTCGGGTTCGAATAATGACGCACTTTCAATAGTTCAGATAAATCACTTCCCGCAGGCAGTTCCTCGCTCCAATCGGCATTACTCTTCAAATTAAAATCCGAAATGGGAAACTTCATCCCCAAATACCCTTCCTCCACACAACTACATGCCATTGCCGGTGCGATCAATTGAAAGCCTTTAGTTCGCATTTCGTCTTTTTGTACGATAAATTCTAAGTTTTCAGGTATCAACTCAAACGCATAGCCATCATCCAACGGACTGACGCTTTGCTGATCGGTAGAAAAGATCAAGCTGCTAAAATCTAAGTATGCTTTTGTGATCTCCGGGCAATTGCAATCCAATCCGTCATCACAAGCATCAAACAAAAATGCGAGACTTATACAACTAAGAATGATAAAGAATTTGCTAAAGAAGCTTTTCATTTGAAAGTGTTTTTT
>JAHDGT010000375.1 GCA_020631675.1 Bacteroidota bacterium | reverse complement strand
AAACCGACACATTCAAAATTAGTATACGTGCGAGGGATAGGAGGGGAAATGAAGCCACTAAGGAGCGCCCTGAGCGGCGGCATAAAAAGGCGGCCCAGAGGTAGCCATTTTTATGCCTGCCAGCGAAGCAGCGAACAGTGGGTGAATTGGAACGGATAGCCCGACCCCAAGTAAAAAGGCGGTATAAAGCTTGTGCTAACCACAGCTTTATACCGCCTTTTTACGTAGGGACGCAGCCTGAAAAAAAGACATAAGATTTAAGACATAAGATTTCGTGCTGACGTTGAAGTATTTCTATGCCCCACATGCTTGTTTTGCCTTAGAACTTGAAAAAGTCAATTTTAAACTGAGGCGACTAACTCTCGCATGACAGTGGTCATTTTTGGTTCTGCTTCCATTGCAACAGCTATGACTTCTTCTAAGGTGACTACACTGACTTCTTCAGGGGGGTAATTGGAGTCGGTAACTACGGAGATGGCGAATACTGGCAAGCCACAGTGTACTGCGACGATGACTTCAGGAACGGTACTCATGCCAACTATATCAGCACCTATGTTGTGGAAGTAAACGTATTCGGCAATGGTTTCGAGATTTGGCCCGGGCACACTGACATAGACCCCTGTATGGCAAGTGATATGGTGTTTCTTTGCGATGCTCAAAGCTTTTTCGATCATGGTATGATCATAGGGCTGACTCATATCGGGGAAGCGGGGACCCATTTCGTCTAGATTAGGACCTCTTAATGGATTTTCGTGTTGTTTGTCGATATGGTCTTTGATGATGAGCAGATCACCCGTATTGATATGCTGGTTAACACTTCCAGACACATTGGAGATGAATAACCGTTCTATGCCAAGTAGTTTCATGACCCGGACAGGGTAGGTCACCTCCTTCATATTATAGCCCTCGTAGTAGTGGAACCGACCTTGCATGACCACTACTTTTTTACCTTCCAAAGTGCCGAAGATGAGCCGTCCTTTGTGGCTCTCTACTGTTGATACCGGAAAGTGAGGAAGGTCTGTGTATTCTATTTGGTGAGAGATCTGTATGTCGTTGACCAAACCACCTAATCCGGTTCCTAAAATGATACCGTATTGAGGTTGTAGATCGACCCTTTCTTGAATGAATGCCACGGTTTCTCTGAGGCATTGCATGATGTTTTGCATAAGATGAATTTCTTTTGTCCGGATAAGTGCTTGGACAGAAATAAGCTGAAGTTTAGAGCGCCGCTATTTTAGTTGTAGCCAAGGCATGAAAAACGAGCTATAGCAGCGCTACAGTAGGCTTTTCATAACGCAGGATACGGCTAAAAGAGCAAGCTATAAGCTAAGGTTATTTTAGTCCAAGCACTTACTTATTCCGATTCGAATGTTTGAATGTGCTCGATCATGTGCTGATCGAAAGAAGAACTGTTTTTACTCAAAAACTGTACTTGCACAGCTAGAACCCAAATAGGGAGTTTGTGTTCTTGGATCCAGCTTTTGTGTTCCTCTAAACGTACTGCGTCTTTTTCTGTAGTGATAATGATGGGATGAGCATCTGTTGTTTCATTTCTCATTGCCTCCCATTTTTGTTTAATGTGCGATAAGTCGGATGTGTTGAAACGATGGTGATCTTTGAAAAAGAGCGTATTCAAGTGAGATATTTGACCAGACAAATGCTGCTCTAATGGAATAGGGTCGGCAATGCCACAAACAAGGAGTGAACTGGAGAAACTGCTTACAGCTTTGTTTTCATATCCATCTTTTGAGAAGAGAGGATACATCTTTTGATAAATGAGCGAAGAGAAGAATAGCCGCTGATGTGCCAAGGGTTGAATCAGATCACGCAGTTCATCCATCTGCGTATTGCTCATTTGTTCAGGACACTTCGTGACAATGATGACATCTGCCCTTTTGTAGTTCTCAGCTGCCTCTCTTAAACGCCCTGCTGGCAGTAATTGATCTTTTGGAAAGGGGCGGTGGAATGCGGTTAAAAGGATATTCAAAGAGGGTTTTACAGAACGATGTTGATAGGCATCATCTAAAAGAATGGCTTGCGTTTCAGGATGTTCGGCGAGGATAAAGGGTACGGCCATAGCGCGATTTTCGGCTACAGCGATAACGGTATCAGGAAAACGCAGTTTCAGTTGTTTGGCTTCATCACCGATACGAGAGATCGGACTGTCTGTTTCCGCGAAATGCAGACCTTTAGAACGTCGCCCATAGCCTCTGCTAAGGCTGGCGGCAGCTATGTCATTCTTTTTTAAAAGCTCAATTAAGTAGGCGATGTGAGGCGTTTTACCAGTACCGCCCACTGCCAGATTACCCACACTAATGAGGGGTATTGTGAAACTAGCACTCTTGAAGACAGAGCGGTCATAGAGCTTATTTCTAAGGTGTGTCACCCATTTATAGGCGGCGGAAATAGGATGTCTTAGTGGCATTGATGATAGCTCAAATCTCTTTGTTGGCAGCAGCTACCGCCAAAGCTTGCAATTTGTCCATATCGCGAACGATCAACTTTTTACGGTCAAAGAAAATATAATTCTCCTCTCGCAACTCATTTAAAATGGTGGTGACGGTTTGTCTGGAGGTACCTGTTATGTTCGCTATTTCTTGATGGGTGAAAAACTGCCTCACGATCTGTTCGTAACCCATGCGATCCCCTTTCTCTTCGGCAAGATCATGTAAAAACTCGATCACTCTAGTGCGCGCATCTTTAAACACCAGATCCTCTAGTCTGCGCTGTGTATGGATGAGTTTCTCCCCGATCATTTTAGTGATGTGGATACTGAAGTCAGGATGCTGAGCCATCAGTGCTTGCGTCTGTTTGAGCGGAATGGCACAGATGGTCACTTTCCCCATAGACTGGGCGAATTCAGTATGCTCTCTTTGTCCTAATAAAGCCAATTCACCGAATATCTCTCCAGGATGAAGGATGGCTTTGATGATCTCTTTACCATCATCTGAATAAGTGCCGATCTTAACCCGACCCTGTTGGACGAAATAGACTTTTTTAGGTTCATCAGTGGGGAAGTAGATGAACTCCCCTTTTTTGAAAAGCTTGGGATCCGGATGGTCCAATTTGGACGGGCAAAAGAAATCTTGAAGATTGATGTTCTCCAGATACCAATATTGCTTATTTGCACTCATGTTCTTTGGTTGACATGTTCAGTTAAGAACAGCCGAATGATCGACCGCCTTAGGGTGAATGAGGTTATTGCATGGTATATGAGTGTTCAGGGAGCTAATTTAACGACTTGTCTACGATATAAACAGTAATTTTGCTAATTCAGTTATTTTTGTGGACAAATTGTTTGACAAACTACTTCTTAAATCCTGTTCTAACGAAATGGATAAAGCACTTCTTCCCGCTCGTCTACTGGCATTCTTCACAGTACTCGCTTGTTGCTTAAGTTTAGCATCATGTGCTTCTTCGCCTGTCGAAGTAGCTCAGGAGCAGCGCAATGCTGAGCTTTCCAAAGCTTTACAAAGCAATATTAGGGGCTTTATGCAGGAGCCTGCCCAATGGCAGTTCGTGAAAACGAAAGCTACTGAAGAGGTGAATAGTAGCTTCGAAGCACTCTATAAACAATCCAACTACAGTCCGCTTTGGTTATCCGCCGATGGTAATGGCATTTCTGAGCAAACAGGGGTAGTGGTGGAAGCCTTGGCGAATGCGAATGGGCAAGGGCTAAATGCTTCAAGATACAAGGGTGAGGCACTAGCTAGCATGTATAGCCAATTATTCGAGCAGCAGCAAGTACCAGCTGCCGACCAATTAGACAGATTGAGCACTTTCGACACCCAACTGACTCATTCCCTACTTAGCTATTTAGCCGATATGGACGCGGGGAGCATAAAAGCAGGCTGGGGCTGGGATTTGAAGAAAGACAGTCTTTCTATTGCGGCTTTAGTGAAAAAAATGACCTTTGGTGCAGGAAACGCTCAGAAGAGTTTTAGTGATTGTATAAGCGAACTCACACCACCGCTGCCCACCTATAAGGCTTTGCAAAAAAAACATGAAGCCTACGAAAAAATTGTTGCTGCGGGTGGCTGGAAGAAAATTCCTAAAACGCTTAAAAAAGGAGACTCCGGAGAAGCCGTGAACTTATTAACGGCTCGACTTACAGCTACAGCAGATCTTAATGCCGAAAGCAATACGTTTAACGAGCAAGTTGTAGCAGGGGTGAAGGCTTTCCAGAAACGAAATGGAATGGAGGAACCATCGGGTGAAGTGGATGCTAAGACACTGGAGCTCTTGAACATACCCGCCGAAGAGGTGTTGAATAAAATAACAGTCTCTCTAGAACGCATGCGTTGGTTACCTGATGATTTAGGAGAACGCTACATCTGGGTGAACATACCTGAATTCATGATCAGAGTAGTGGATAAAGCAGATACCGTTGCCACGATCAAAGGCGTGGTCGGTGCTTTGAAAACCCGTACACCGATCATGTTGAACAGAGAGCTGAAGAACGTGATCTTCGCACCTACATGGACGCTACCTCAAAGTATCGCTCGCGAAGAAATGGAATTCATTCTGCAAAACCCGGGTGTATTGGTGGTTGCCGATGTAGATGTTTGGGTAGATGGCAAGAAAGTGAACCCGCTGACCGTTGATTGGAAAAATATGAACCTTAGTAGGGTGCGTATGCGTCAACGCCCGAAGCGCACCAACAGCATGGGTAAAGCCAAATTCATGTTCGAGAATAACAATGGCATCTATTTACA
>JAHDGT010000374.1 GCA_020631675.1 Bacteroidota bacterium | reverse complement strand
GCAGGCACTCACACCCCATCTATCCCATTTAGTACCACTCCTATCCCTTGCGCACCAGAAGGGCAATTTTGAATTTTGAATGAAATAATTTTGAATGCCCTCCCCAAAAACGCTTCGTGCCCCTTCGTGCCCTTCATTCTTTGTGGTCAGCCAAACCTTAGCTCTACGATAAAAGGCGCAGGCAAGCAGCGCCGCTAGACGGGAAGGCATTTTCAAATTAATCCCTTTCTTTGCGTCCTAAAAAACCTTAAAACCCGAACCATCCCTATCGCAAATTTGTCTATAAACCGTTTTATATTTCCATCCCTGTTCAAACCCGATAAATACGACTACGCCAATTCCAATGTCAAAATCCATCCAATTCCAATACCGTTCTAACCCTGATCTGCCCTCCGTAAAACCCGACTACCCCGGCAACAAATTCGCCAATGGCCGCTTCTATAACGACAGTCGCCGTAAACACCCAGTTGCTAAAGACGCTTTTCAGTGGAAATTCAAAGAAGGCAACCCACAAAAACAAGAAAAACGAAACGATAAATTCCGTGTACCCGTCATCCCCAATAAAGACGTTTTTCAAGGCACCGAAGATGTGATCGTTTGGCTGGGACACGCCTCCTTCTTCATCAGAATAAACGGCGTCAACCTACTGACCGACCCTTGCTTGGGCGACATCTACCTCCTGCGCCGCCTAGTAGGACTACCCTGCGACATCAGCGATATTTTCCCTATTGATTACATCCTACTCTCACACGGACATCGCGATCATTTTGATGTACCCTCCCTCAAAAAACTATTGAAACACAACCCCAAAGTGCGCTTCTTATGCCCTTTGAATATTGGTAGTCTGATCCGTAAAAATTTGGGTAAGCAATACGTCTACCAAGAAGCAGGCTGGTATCAAACTTTTACCCTGCCCCAAGAAGACATACAGATCACCGCCCTCCCCGCCAAACACTGGAACCGCCGCGGCTTAAGCGACTATAACTTAGAACTCTGGTGCGGCTATTGGATCCAAGCAAACAACAAAAAACTCTACTTCTCTGGCGACACCGCTGATGGACCTCATTTCCAAGAGATCCACGATACCCTGGGTTCACCAGACATCGCCTTCATGCCCATTGGCGCATACAAACCCGCCATCATCATGAACAGCTCTCACACCAGTCCGCAAGAATCCGTAGCCGCCTTTAATTTACTGGGCGGAAAAACCTTCATCCCCATGCACTACGCCACCTACGACCTCAGCGATGAACCCATCAGTGAACCCATCCGCCTCTGCCAACAAATGGAATCCGATGGGACATTAAAAGGTAAACTGGCCAATTTGGCTGTTGGGGAAGAATTGAAATATTGATTTTCATTCCGCAATATTGAAACGTAATGTGGCTTTTTCCACTTTTTTTATGGCTTGGAATAATGCTTCTAATTGATCGGCATTTTCGGGTTTTACTTGATCGACTTGCAATTGGAAATCACTGCGGATCAGGACGCTTTGGGCATCGTTTTGGGTGATGTCGAATAGGTAGCTGCCGGTTTCGTTTTTTAGGACGAGGGGCAGGTCTTTAAAATCCGCGATCTGGATGGGCTGATCAAAAGTGAGCAGGTAATTGTAGGTGTCTCTGTGGGGGAAATCTACATGATAGGTGGTCTGGCGGTTTTCGGCGGTGAAGCTGGGGTGGATGATGTGTTTGAACCATTCAGTCAAAGAGATCACATAGGTGTTTTTGTTTGCCTCCTCTCCTTTTTTTCCTTTGCTTTTTATTTGATCGTCAATGCGGTAATCGGTTTTGATTTTGGCGGTGAAGGGGTATTGTTTATCCACGCTCATATCCACCTTGTCACTGGTCGTTTTTTGTAGGACGGTCTTTTGATCGTAGTTCAATTCGCCACGATCGAAGATGCGGTAGTGGTAGCGGGGGTTGATGGTGCTATCTGCTATTTCCTCGTATTGGTAGCGGCCTCGGCAGAGGGTAGAGAACTGCCCGTTCAGCTCAATAGCCGCATTGAAATCCATTTCATTTTCTTGGGTGTTCACGGCCACTTTCACACTGCTTTTTCTGCTGTTGTCTTCCAAGCTGCTGTTGGGCGTATTGTAGAAGGTGACATTAGTAGGGTGGTCGTAGTTTTCGCTGAGTTGATCTATGTGCATGGAGGGTACATCCTCGTAGTAGAAAGGCAGTTCGTTGAGTTGGTAGCCCGTTCTGGCTTTCTTGGGTAGTAAGTAAAATAAATGCCCGTCCACATTCACGGCGTATAGTTCTTCTAAGCCGTAGGTGGGCATACATACATCTGGGTGCAGGGAACCGATTCGGGCATCTGCCAGATCCACCCAGGTGTAGGGTTTGTCCAAACGATCCAATAAGCCTCGATACAGGCTAAAACGACTGGATGGGCGTAGCAACTCCTTTTCAATGCAGTTATTGATGTTCTCCATACGGGAGGCCGTATTGCCTATGAAGCTTTCAATATTGTGCTGGGAGTCAGAGATCAAACGGTCAAAGACGCCTTGGTAGTATCGGTAGTCGTTGTAGCTGCGTAATAGTACTTCTCTTTCTATGTTTTCCAGCTTGCCCAAGCGGGGGTCGGTATTGGCAAAATGATCTTTTTCGGTTTTGTAGCGGTAGCCATTGGCTATGGTGTTGTGCATGGCTTCCAGCTTGCGCAAGGGGGAGTCAATGCTGTCATAACGGCCATAGAACATATTCAGTGCGATCTCACGGGCACTCAAGCGTCTGCCTATGCGCTTCACTCGGTTTTTAAAGCGGATACGGTCAAAGGCCACATAGTTCCAGACGTAAGGTTTGAACTCTTGTAGTCGGTCATTGGCATACGTACCATAAACTTTATTGTGGGCGTAGTACTCGGCAAAGGGCAGATCGGTATGTGGTCTTGAACCTACTTCATTGATACAAGGCGCAAGCTGTTTGTTGACCCAAGAATAGGTTACGGTGCTTCTCGCTCTTATATCCGTATAGGTGGAATCCGTGAATTGACCACCGTTGCCATAGTTCCAAATGTAGTATTCACTGGCTGGAAAGGTGTAGTGAAACTCGCTATGCTGTTTGGGCAGATCCCCATGAAAAAAGAAACGCTGTCGATCAAACTGAAAGGGCAAGAAGTATTTATAGCTGATTTCTAAAATATCCCCTGCTTGCAGGTCAGGGAAGCTAAAGCTGTAGCTGAATGCTTTTATCTGGTTGGCATTGTAGACCTGCTTCTCGGTCTGTATGCTGTGTACTACTTTGGTGGGGTAAGTTTTACCGTCTCGAATGATGCGCGCCAGGAAGTACTCTATGGTCAGATTGAAGTATTTGGGGCGATGCAGCTCGTCTCTTTTGTGCAGGGGCACATCCATGTACTCGTAGGCGGGGTCTTTGCTGCTGGGTACGGTGATTTCTCCATGTGCGGCTATGCCTTCCTTATCCTGATAGAGCAGGCGCATTTGCTTATGCACCAGTGTACTGTTCTGAATGTTATTGACCTCCCACTCTTCTTTTTCAAATAGAATCACCACCGATTCTTTCGCATAGGCTTGGGAAAGACTATCATCACCTACAGCTTTCTGGTTTCTATGTGGCCAAGGGGTATTGTAACGTTTGGTGAAACGGGTGTTTTGCGCAGCGGCGAAATCGCTGAGCAATAGGCAAAACAATAATAAAAGAGGAGCTATAAGAAATGAAAAACGAGATGGCATGTTCAAAAGAATTCAAGGCTGGAATCCTTTGCAACTTAATACATCTTGAAAGAATGCACAATTACGAAAATGGGGAAATGTCATTGAACTATTATAAGGAGGCAAGGCGACACCGAAGTGCCGCCTTGCAAATAGAGTTCTGAGTAAAATTATCGTGCTGTGGACAGTTCATCCATCGGCAGTATAATACGAATATACTCATATAAAAATGAACAATCAAAATAAAAGGAGAGGAAATGTACCAGTTTTAAATATAATCTCTCGTTTAATATCTCTGACTGCTAATAACTTACGCAGGTACATTTGAATGCCTCTTAGGCAGATAATAGAGTAAGCCAAGCCCCACTACAACCATTAATAAGGAAATGAGCTGTGCTTGTGATAGTGGCATACCAAACCAACCGTAACGGTCATTCACCCTTACGAATTCGATCAGAAAGCGTTCTAAGCCTATAAAAACAAAATAGGCGGCGAAGATCATTCCGGGCGCTTTAAAGCGTTTGCGCAATTGCCAAAGCACCATAAAAACGCAAAACATGATCACCGACTCATAAACGGAAGTGGGCCATACGCCCTGCGGTAGTACGTTGCAGTAAATGCCTTCACAATCGGGTATGGGAATACCTCTTCTTGCCACATTGTTCGGGTATTCATATGCCCAGAGCCAATCGGGTAAAGCGGCAAAAGGTTTGGCTAAGGTATTGGCAATGCCCCAATCGCCATCGCCGCTGAAGTGGCAGCCTAAACGGGCTATACCATGTCCTGCTACCAAAACAAAAGCTCCTGCATCAAAGAGGCGTAAAAAGTGAAGTTGGTGCTTACGGGCATACCACCAGATGGCAGGCAAACAAGCCAACATACCTCCTAAGAAAGTTAGTCCGCTAAAGGAAGTCAGTGCCCCTATAGGGTCGGCTAAAAAGGCGGGAATATCTTCTATCCAAGTGAAGATCTTCGCGCCAAGTATGCCTGCGAACGCGGCCACCATGGTCAGGTTCATCACATGCTCTTCGGGCCGTACTTTGAGGATGCGTTCTT